>RGGS01000311.1 GCA_010024525.1 Verrucomicrobiota bacterium
GATATAGGCGGACGGGTCGTCCACCAACTGTGCGAAGATCACCGCCCGGGCTGCCGCAAGAGGGCGTCTCGCCCACCACAGATGCAGCGTGCTGGGGTGGCCATGCCGGATCGATTTCTCCCGCGCCGAAGCAAGGTTGATTTCTTCCAGAGGCAGGGCGACTTCGATGAGCTTCTTGGCAGGGGTGGGCATGAGAAAAAAAGAGGGAAGACAGGGCGACTGGAAACGGGCATTGCTCAACCCGTACCACCGTTTGGTCGAGATGCGCTGGATTTGCCCGCAAGCAGGGAAGAGATGTTGAGCACCACGGCGTCTTCAGCCCAGCCGGGTTCGCGCTCGAAGGGGGCCTCGATGTAATGGGGAGCGGCGACACGTTCTCCCTCCACCCGCACCAGAGCTAGAAACCAGCCGCTCCCCCGCTTGTTGAAGCCAACGAGCATCTCGTTTTTGGTGACCGTGATGGTTGCGGCATCCGCCCGGCGGGCTTTGACCTCAATGAAGCGGCAGTTGCCCCTTGTATCGGTGGAGGTGATATCCCAGCCCAGATTCTCTGCGGAAACATCCTTCGGCTCAAATCCGAGGGAACGTTCGTGTTCCATGACAGCCTGCATTCCGAGATTCTCCATCGCTGCCCGATCCAGGGCCGCAAGATCGTCCTCGGGAGAGGGAGGCTGGTTGCTCCACTGCAACAACAGTCCTCGAGGGATGATCAGAGCCGCACCAATGACGGCAGGCATCCGGGAAACGACATTGCGTTGGGCTTCGAGTTCGCGCAGGCGTTTTTCCAGACGGTAGGAGAGTTCCTCCGCGGTGCGGCGCGCGTTTTCGGGCTGCATCCGGGGCTGGCGTCCAGCGTCCATTTCGTCCTTCAACTGAAGGTAACGGTTGCTCCAGTAGGTCACTTGTTCCGTCAGACGGGAATGGACGGCATCCCGGGTGGCGTCCACGGTCCGGTGGCGTCGTTCTTGGACCTCCTGAAAGTGCACAGGCACGAGGGATCCCACGGCGTGCTGCAACGCGAGTTGATCAATTGCCGCATTGCCCCAGAGGGAAAGGGTTTCCCTAGCCCGATCCAGATGCTCAGCCGACAGGGGCGCGAAGTCCAAATACGGAGCAGGCCCGCCCGAACGGGTGGTGCCATCGGGTTCGATGAACACATGATGGAGCCTGCGGGAAATGATGCGCTCGACACCGTGGCGGTCGGTAGTGCCATCACGGATTTCGTGGTCGATGATGAAGAGAAGCCGGGGGCGGGTGCCGAAGTCCTGCGAATCGACGAGCACAGTGCCCTGCTGGAGTTTGGAGCGGGTTCCTTCGAGGGTAAGGTCCACCACGGAATCCATGAGAGGATGACCGGGCGCAACGAGTGCGGCGCGTGGCTGACCCTTGGGCTGGATGTGGGCTTTGTCAAAACAGACACGGTTGTACTTTTCGAGTACGGGTGCGCCCCTGCCGATTTGACGGTCCCGATCCCGGATGGCAGGCGGGACGTGGGTGATCTGAAAACGCTGTTCCTCGCGTGGTTTGAGGTTGCCTCCGAGTCGTACAAAGGCCGCCTCAAAAAAGGCCCGGATGGAAATACGGTTGGAGACGCTGGGCCTCCGCCTTTTCCATTTCCTCCTTCACTGCAAAGAGCCGCTCTCGGTTCATATCAGCGGAGAAACTGTCCTAGTACGCCACGAACAGAAAACGGGCTTGATGCCTTTCATCATTCCATTGTATTCGAGCACTGAAACCGTTACGATTCGACCTCTGGACCGCGACTTGTTCAATTGCGACGCGGCACGAATCGGAATGATGTTGGATCCGAAAACACTAAAATGGTTTAGTACAACCAGGCCCTTGTACGTAGACATGGGACATGCCCACCAGGTCGGCTTCTGGCATCACGGACTGTTTTCCTACGTGCCATTCGACTACTTCAATTTCCGGCGCGACGAAAAGAAGGACTTTTTGAAGATTCCACCAATTGATCACTTC
>RGGS01000312.1 GCA_010024525.1 Verrucomicrobiota bacterium
TTTGGCGGCGGAGACCGCTACTTTTATCATGTCCATTCCTACCGTCCGGTTTCGGTGGCCCCGGATTGGTTGGCCTGTGAGACGGAGTATGGGGGTTGGTTCCCCAGCGGAATTTGGAAGGGCCGGGTTGCTGGATTCCAGTTTCACCCAGAAAAGAGCCAGGAATCGGGAATCTCTTTGTTGAAGAGGGTCTTGGGAAAAATCGGTTCACCCTGACTTGCGCCTGCCAACTCCCTTTCTATCCTTAAGGAATGATTAATCAAACGACTCGTCTTGCCGTGTTGGGGTTGGTGGTGGGATTGGCTTCGGCCCAAATTGCAGGAGCCCAGTGCTCCAGCTGTCACGATGATGATAGCGGTGCAAAAAAGAAGAAGAGTTCCGAAACCAATAACGTCGCTCCCTCTGACAAAAAGTAAGAATCTCAGATAAACAAAAACCCTGCCCATGACCGGGCAGGGTTTTTTGTTGGGTCGATCGGTTTAGTCCCGCTGTTCGGCCGGTATGGGCAGGATGGAGGATTCTGGTTCGGGATCCGGTTGGTCTGCCATCCTGGCTTTGATTCGCTGGGGAGAGATAAGGACAACATCCCGGACAAGGCCGAGTTTTTCAAACAACCAGATCATCCAGGCGGAGATGTCCGGCTGGGTCCAGTGCATGCCGTGCCGCGCGGAACGGGGGAAAGCGTGGTGATTGTTGTGCCAGCCTTCCCCCATGGCAAGAATGCCAAAGAGAAAGTTGTTGCGGCTGGCATCGGTGGTCTCAAAGGTGCGAGCCCCGAAGGTGTGACAGATTGAATTCACCGACCAGGTGATGTGTTGGTTGAGGAAGAGACGGACAAAGCCGCCCCAGACCAATCCGCCAAAGGCTCCGAGCAGGAACGAGTGGCCAAAGAGAGCTGCGGTGGCTCCTCCAATCAGAGTGGGAATCGCCAGTCCAACAAAGACCCAAAGCCAGAATGTTTTGTGGATGAAGGCGATAATAGGATCTTTAAGAAGCGCCCCGGCGTACCGCTGGATGTCAGGCTGAAAGTTGTTGAGGATCCATCCGGCGTGGGCGTGCCATAGGCTTTTTAGGGGGCTGTGGGGATCATCGTCGTCGTCTGAGTTGGCGTGATGCTGGATGTGCGTGGCGGCCCAATGAAGGGCGGGGCCCTGCATAGCCATGGAGCCCCAGATCAATAGAACAGTTTTCAGCCATGGGTGGGCTTGGAAGCTTTTGTGGGTGAGCATCCGATGGTAGCCGAGGGTGATGCCAAAAGCTCCCATGACAAAGAAGCTCAGAAGAAGGGAGAGGTCGATCCAGGTGACGTAAGAATTCCAAAGAAGAACAATGGCAGAGATAACCCCGAAGATTGGCAACCAGACCAAGGCCAAGAGAATGAGCTTGGTCAGGGGAGTCGTGGCGTGGGCGTGAGAGATGGAGGAAGACAAGCCACAAGCTTGCTTCATTATCACCATGGGGGCAAGCCTTGGCGGAAAGTTTCTCGAATAAGTCGTCAGACCCTACCCATCAGGCCTTTAAGGCTCGTTTCTGTCTGGCCTTGGGGGAAAAATCAGCGAGGGCGGCGGGGGGGATGACGCATGACGGTGAAAAAGAAAAGAAATTCAAAGATGTACACGGCCACGAGGGCGACCAGAAAGAAGTCGAATCGAGCCAAGGGCAGGGAAGTGAAGTATCGAAGGAGACCGTAGACGGCCAAAGGAACTCCCAACATTTTTGAGGAGAGGGCCAGGCGGGGTTTCAGTGAGCGGTATTTCGGATGCAAGACAGACAGGGCGAGGGTGACGGCCACGGATCCCATCACGGTAAGGAGGAGTAATACCAAGGCGATCTCCTCCGAGGTTTCCATAGGTTCAGGGGTTCGGATTGATCAAACGCAGCAGATCCCGACGGCGGGAGGCGATCTCTTTTTCCGACAGGGAGGCGAGTCGGTTCAGGCTGAAGTCCTCCACGGTGAAGGAGGCGAGGATGGTTCCCTCG
>RGGS01000313.1 GCA_010024525.1 Verrucomicrobiota bacterium
ACGGAAATAATCGCCATAATCCCCACAACAGCCAAGAGCTCAGTCAAGGTGAAGGCTGAACCAGCTCCGATTCTCATAATGTAATAGTTGAGCTATAATTTACTTTGTCAATACATCTTGCATCATTTTTTAATCAGCACTTTTGCTACCTCCAACTGAAAACATCGTCGCAATTCTTCGTGACTTTTTTATCGGGATCCTCCTGCAAGCGGTTTTTTCCAAGAGAAACAGCAATGACAGACATACGAATGTTTTCCTGATTGCCTGTACCGTAGTACTCCACTCCCCCTGACTCATTGGTATCCATCTTTATACAGTACTGATTACCCCAAGGGTCCTGGAAAGTCCCATCGGATTTAGCACCCTCTAAAAAACGTAACCCCTTGGGATTCATCGTCTGACCCTCTTTCTGCACCGTCATGTCTCCCGATAAAATCCTCATCAGATCCTTGGACTCGCTTTCCGTGGTGGGGGGACCGTACCAGGAATTATACTCGTCGGTAGCCTGATCCATCTTGGATTTGGCCACCGGCCATTGACCGTACTCCTGCTTGTAGGCCTTCACCGCGGCGACGATCGCCGTCAAATCCCCCTTGGCTTTTGACTTGTCCCCGGCATCAAGAGCCCTGGGAAGCACCGCGGCGGCCAATCCAACCAACAAACCAATGATCGAGACAACCACCAGCAGTTCGACCAAACTGAAACCAGCGTCGGAAAATCCCGAACGCGACCGGAGACAATTCCTCATTTAAAAGTTCCCACCGGTTTGCTGGAGTCGCTGGGATCCGACACCCAAACCGAGATGCTGGCCGGCACCACGTAGGACTTGGATCCCACCTGGTTGGTCAGCACCCCCGTCCCCAAGGTATCGATGGCGATGGTAAAGTTGGACTGCTTGTTTCCCGAGTAGAATCCCTTGGGCGTGACCAGCCCCTGCGCGTTGGTAAACTTGGGTGGCACTTCCAAAAACGCGATCCCCCGGTAGTTTCCCCCGTTGGTGTTGGTCGTGCTGATCGCGGTCAAAAAATTCGCATCGCTATTGCTATACACCAAGCCACTGGTGTTGGCGGGATAAGCTGAATATTCCGCATAAAAAGCGTTCACCGCTGTTTTGATCGATTCCGCCATGGCCGCCACCTCCGCCTTTTTGCCTGCCTTCATGGCCCCGTTGATCGCCGGGAACCCCAAACCGGCCAAGAGCCCGATAATGGAAATAACAACCAAAAGCTCGACCAGCGTGAAGGAGGACTCTTTTCGGTTTGGAAAATTTTCCCGCAAAGATAAGTTCATGATCATGACTACACCCACTCCCGGCACTTTCCACCAGCCTAAAAGCAACGTCTGCCGCGATCCCCTTTTCCCCAAGCCGGTACGCCTTTCAGCCTTCACCCTGGTCGAACTCCTCGGGGTTATCACGATTATCGGCATCCTCGCCGGTCTGACCTTGGGCGCCGCCGGGGCCGTGCGACGCCATGGGGCCACCAGCCAGGCCAAAGCCGAGATTGCGGCCCTCCAAGCCGCGTGTGAGCGCTTTTTTGCGGACAACAACGCTTACCCCAACAACACGAGTGTCAACCCAAGTTCCAGTTTTTCTCCCACTGCATACACCAGTGCCGGTCAGACATTGTTCGCCGCGCTCTTTGGTGCCAACCAGTACGGCTTACCTCCCTCCTCCAAACGATACTTTGAACCAAAACCCTCGATGGTCAGCAGCACAAACACCGCCAACCCATACTTTGTCGACCCGTGGGGTTACGCCTACGGTTACAACTCCGATGGCACGTACGCCCCGCTCATTTGGTCGACCGCGGGACAAACTACCGGTGGGGCCAATACAAACAAATGGATCACTAGCTGGCCGATGAAATAATCTTCTTCGCAAGGGTCAGAGTCAGGGATCTCGGACCAAACATTTCCGTTTCCGCATGCCCCGCCAGGATCAAGTGGATCCCCAGTTCCCTAGCTTTCACTTCCGTCGGA
>RGGS01000314.1 GCA_010024525.1 Verrucomicrobiota bacterium
AAGGTGATGTTTCAGAGAGCGTTGTGAGACGAGTAGCCCTTGCTGACTCTTTCTACACTATCGATGCCATCTTAAGAAGTATTAATAAAATTCTCTCAGAGCTTCAAGTTAATCGGAGCGCTATATCAAGAGAGCTAGATAGAGAACTTGAGTATCTTCTTAGTAGCAAAGTTCTTCTAAAGGCAGTTGAAAAGGGAATGGGTAGAGAATCTGCCCATAGCCTGATTCTTGAATCTGCAACAGAATCTAGATCTAGCTCATCTGAGAGCTTCTTTGAACTGCTAGCAAAAAATAAGAAACTAGGTCTATCTCTCTCTGAGCTAGAGGCTCTAAAGTCCAATCCAAGTGAGCATCTAGGCGATGCTTCAAAGCAGGCCCAAGAAGTCCTTGGACTAGTAAGAACTCAAATTTCTGCCCTTAAAAAGTTTGGAAATCCGAGCCTTGATGAAATCTCCAATTAGAGTTGGGCTATGGCTAAGAAGAAGGTATCTCCATCAAGGCTAGCTAGAGAGCGAAAGGCTCAGGTAAGAGGGGTCTTAGCATTCTCTCTCACAGTCTTTTTTATAAAGGTCATGTGGCTCTCCTCCAAGGAGGGCAGGGGCCTACTTGGAGCAGATGGTGAGAACTATCTTCAAGGGCTAGAGGGCCTTCTCTCCGAAGGCTTCTTTTCAAGCGCTGAGAAACTCTCTTATTGGCCGGCTGGATATCCAATACTTATGTGGCCTATAGCAGCCATTAGCGAGAATAATCTTGCATTTATAGTTGGAATTATCCAATCACTTATCTTTGCTTTAGCAATCTGGTTTTTTACCATCGAGTTAAGCGCAACCTCACTAAAGCGCTTTACTTGGCCAGCTGCCATCATTCTTAGCCTCTCGCCAACTCTTTCGCTTAATTCAGTTGTTATCGGCTATGAAGTTACTTCAGCAAGTCTATTTCCTATAGCTATCTCACTATTTCTAAGACAGGTTAGATTAAGTAACACCTCAATACTCAATTGGGAGAATTCACTAGCAGCTTTTGCTATCTCTATATCCTGCTTTATGCAACCAAGAATACTATTGCTAGCACTTGGGATATTTATTCCTTTTGCGATCTATCAATACCGAGGAAAAGCAATTCCTATATTTCTTGCATTCACTCTTTCGATAGGAGCAATTGCTCCTTTGATAATGATTCTTCGAAATGTGGAGGCAAATGGCTATGCTGCAATTTCTACAAATCTTGGAACCACTATGAACATTGGCGCGGGGCCAGAATCAACCGGTGGGTACACCAATAAAGCAACTGGAGTTCCCTGTGAGACAATAGAGGGAAATGCTGCTGAGCAAGATAGCCATAAAGTGGGTTGTGTTCTCAAGTGGTATTTAGAAAATCCTGGAAAATCTGCCAAGTTATTTATAAATAAGTTTTTCTACCATTGGTCACCTTGGTTTGGACCCCTAGCAAATGGCACCATGGCAAGAAATCCTTGGCTTCAATTCCATCCCTTTGCAGAGAGTGCAAAGACTCAAGAAGGCTTTGAAGTAGTCAATGGCGGAATTGGCAAGACAATCTCCTGGGCCTGGGTTCTGGGTTCTCTTGCTCTTCTTATCTATGGCTTTATTTCCCTTAGAAGGCGAGGGGGGGTCTCAACTCTTCTTGCCTGGTGCCTCTTTCTCCCAGTTCTGCTCAACACGGTATCCTCTATGGGCACCATCGGAGATCACCGTTTCCGAATCCCGACCTTGACTCTAAGCATCCTGCTCCAGCTATTTGGCCTCTATGCCATCTTTGAGAGAAGGTCATTTAAGAGGGGGCTAGATGGAAAGGTGAGGCTAACCCAGGGCTTAAATTGGAAGGGCAGGGGGCAAGGAGATAATCTGCAGCCCTGACAGAGAAGATACAAGTTAAGGAGGTCTCGCTATGGGGCGTGGCCGTTCAAAGGCAAAACAGACAAAAGTAGCTAGAGATTTGAAATATAGCTCGCAAGATATTGA
>RGGS01000315.1 GCA_010024525.1 Verrucomicrobiota bacterium
TCCGGCTTAAATTTCCCCAGCGTGACCATGTTCGACATGTGCTGGCGCCACAGGTCCACGGTGACGTCATCCGGCACCAGCTTCCCGGCACTCGAATATTTCAGAAAGGCCTGCCCTACCTTGGTTCGCAAATCCATTCCCCGGAAAACATCCCCACAGGAAAGGTGGCAAAAACCAGGAATGGAGCCCAGAATTTTGCCCTGCGTCCCCTTGCCGGAACCGGGTGCCCCAAAGAGAAGAATGGCCCTCCAACGCATCCTGATATTCCTACACGCTACCCTCCCGGGTATGCAACCCGTCAGATCAGTCTGGTCAGGAGCGAAATTTCCTCTTTCCAATCAGAAGACGAAGGCTGTTCAGCACCACCACCACGGTGCTTCCCTCATGACCCGCCACCCCGGCGGTCAGCGGAATCGCTGCTCCTAAGGCTGCAGTGACCAGAACCATGATGGTGCCCAAGGAAATCACCAGGTTCTGGGTGATGATTCTACGGGTGCGGCGGCTGAGGTCATAAGCCTCGGCAAAGCTCTCCAACCGATCCCGCATTAAGATCACATCCGACTCCGCCAACGCCGCGCCGGTTCCTCGGGCTCCCATGGCCACCCCGATCTCCGCCGCCGCCAAGCTCGGTGCATCGTTCACCCCATCCCCCACCATGGCCACTTTTTCCCCACAGGCCGCCCACTCCTTAATGGCCGCCACCTTGTCCGCGGGATGGAGTCCAAAACGATAATCCTTGAGCCCAACTTCCTCGGCTACATGCCGGGCAGCGGCCTCCCGATCCCCCGTCAACATCGTGACCTTCAATCCCTGCTTTTCCAGCCAAGCGAGCAAGGGGCCGCTGCTTTTTCGGATTTCATCGGCCATCAGGAATCTTCCCCGCACTTTGCCGGACACATAGAAAACTTCCGTGACCCCCGTGGGAGGAGCGGCAATTTCCTGCGTCCAGCTGGCATCCTGCAAATACGTTCTCCTTCCGAGACGACACTCCTCCCCCTGCATGGTTTTTCCTCGAACCCCTCCCCCGGTCGCCGAGGAAAATTCCGCTAAAGCCGCCGTCAAAATCCCGCGCCGCTTGGCCTCCCGCACGATGGCCAAGGATACCGGATGGAGGGACTCCACCGCCAAGCTGGCGGCCCCCTGAACCAATTCTGCCTCGCTACATCCACCGTGTACCTCCACCCCAAGCACCTTCATCTCGCCTGTGGTCAGAGTGCCTGTTTTATCCAAGGCCACCCGGCGGATTCCCCCAAGCCTTTCGATCGGACTACCCCCGCGAAAAAGAATTCCCCGCCTAGCTCCGGCGGCGATCCCTGCCAAAATGGCTGAAGGAATGGAAAGCACAAGGGCACAAGGCGAAGCCACCACCAGCAGGGTCATGGTTTGGTAAAACGCCTGGCTCACTCCGGATTTCCGCCATCCACCCAACCCCCACCAAACAAAGAACATGGTCAGACTCAAAGCGAGAATCACCTGCGTGTACCGCGTCCCAAATCGATCGGTGAATCTCTGGGCCGGTGCTTTTTGCTCCTGGGCCTCCCGGATGAGTCGAAGAACCCCCTCAAGCGCGCTCTCCTTGGCTTTGCGCAATACCTTTAAATCCACCCGCCCCCAAAGATTCAACGTCCCGGCCAATACGGTGGAACCCACCTCTTTGTCCACGGCGACGGATTCACCCGTTAGGCTTGACTCATCGGCACTGGTCTTGCCCTCCAGGACTTCGGCATCCACCGGAAATCCATCCCCGGGTTTAACCCGGACAATCATCCCCGGTTCGAGTTGGTCGACCGGGACCTCCACCTCCTGCCCATCCGCCTTGACCCAAATCGCCTCCCTTGGAGCGGCCTTAAAAAGGCCGGCCAATTCCCTCTCGGTCCGATAGGCTGCCAGCTCTTCCAACGCCCCGCTCAGGGAAAATAGAAAAAGGAGAAGAGCACCTTCCTCCAGGTGC
>RGGS01000316.1 GCA_010024525.1 Verrucomicrobiota bacterium
TGTAGGTTGGATTCGCCATGCGCGATGGATGCTTAAACGGATGAAATACTGAGAGGGGCGAAAATTTCCCGTTCCTATGCCCCCCATGAGCGGAGCAACCTCCGCGTAGCGCATTGAACGCGCTGGGATTCCCACCAAGCTTTTCCGCATGAAAGCTTACTCCGATCTCGGCATCGATCCGGTCAAGGCGGTGGAGGCGGCGCTGAGGGTTCCGATCTCGATCCACTGCTGGCAGGCGGACGACGTGGCGGGGCTGGAAGCCGGCTCCGGGGTAGCCGACAGCGGCGGGATCAAGGCCACCGGCAACTACCCGGGTCGCGCGCGCCATGGCGACGAGATGCGGATGGATTTTGAGAAGGTTCTCTCTCTCGTGCCTGGCGTTCACCGGGTCAATATCCACGCCTTCTATGCTGAGCCCGGAAAGAAAAAGGTGGATCGGGATGCCATGGATCTCTCCCATTTTCAAACCTGGGTGGACTGGGCCAAGAGCCAAAAGATTGCCCTCGATTTCAATCCCACGTACTTCGCCCATGCCAAGGCCGCTGATGGTTTCACGCTTTCCAGTGCCGATGAGGGAGTTCGTAAATTCTGGGTGAAGCACGGCATTGCCAGTCGGAAAATTGCCGCAGCGATGGGTAAGGCGCAGGGCGGGGTCTGCGTCAACAACCACTGGGTACCGGACGGGTTGAAGGATCTTCCTGGGGACCGCTGGTCGCCTCGCGCCCGCCTGGCGAAGTCGTACGACGAGATCTTCGCCGCCAAGATTCCCGACGAGAAGCTGTGCTTGGACGCGGTCGAGCCGAAGCTGTTTGGGATCGGTAGTGAGGAGTACGTGGCTGGTTCAATGGAGTTTTATAGCTCCTACGCGCTCAGCCGGAAGAAACTGCTCTGCCTGGACATGGGCCATTTTCATCCGACCGAGGGGATTGCCGACAAGATTTCCGCCCTGCTGACCTTCCACGAGGGGCTGTTGCTGCACACCAGCCGGCCGATCCGTTGGGATTCCGACCACGTGGTGCTCTTCGACGACCCGACCCGGGCCGTTTTCCACGAGGTGGGGGCGGGGCAGGCTTGGAGCCAGGTGAAGGTGGCACTGGACTATTTTGACGCGAGCATCAATCGGATCGCGGCCTACGTGATCGGTATCCGGGCCACGAGGAAGGCGATCCTTTACTCGCTCCTCACCCCGCACCGGGAACTGGCCCAGCTGCAGAAAGAGGGGAAAGGGGCGCAGCGGTTGGCCTTGATGGAGCGGCTGAAGGTGATGCCGTTTGGCGAGGTCTGGGAGGAGTGCTGTAAGCGCGCCGGTGTGCCTGGCGAGGCGCAGTGGATCAAGGAGGCGGAAAGCTACGAGAAGAAAGTGCTGGCGAAGCGAAGCTAGCGGCCCGTCCCTAGGCAGATTCGTCTTTGGCCGATGAAAATCCTGGCGCGTTTTGTCGCGGGTGTTTTTCTCATCGGGGCCGGCTTGGCCGTGGCTATTAGCCAAGACTGGTTGTCGCGGAATCCATCGCCGCTCCTGAAGCAGTTGCCCAAGCCCGAGCTGGAAAAATCCAACCTGATCGGCAGCGCGGAAAGCGGACGGGTCATCGACCTCAAAGGGGGGTGGCTGAATGAGGGAAAGCTGACCGAGCTGTTGATCCGTTCGAAGGAGACAGAGCACGGGTGGGATGTGCCGGAGAAAATCACGATCCGTAACGGCCGGATCCGGGGTTCGATCCGGATTTTTGGGCAAGGAGTGAACGGGGAGGCTCCGAAGGTACGGGAATCCTCACATCGCGAGGGGCACACGGCCCGGGCCCAGGCAGCAGCGCCCAAAGGAGTTGTCCTTGAGAATTTACAGATCGAAGCGGATCACCGGATTCCGCTTTATCTGGGGCCGGGGGTAACCGGGGTTACGGTGAGGAACTGCGCCTTCACCGGCTGGTCGGCGTCCACCACCGTCTATCTGGAT
>RGGS01000317.1 GCA_010024525.1 Verrucomicrobiota bacterium
ACAGAGCCAACGCGCCCAGGATCAATCCGGCGGCCAGCCAAAGAACCGCTTCCACCGCCCGCCATTTTTCCTCCTGCAGTTCCGCTCCCAAAAGACGCAACCGCTGCTCCACCACCTGGATGGAGGTCAACGCAAGATCACGGAGAGCGGAAATCATGGTGAGCCCCCGGAATCAGCGGCGGTTCAAAAGGGCCCCGATCAAAAGCCCTGCCACCAACGCCACCCCCACGGATTCATAAGGATGCTTGCGGATCACCCGATCGGCCTCCTTCATCCCTTCCTCCGCCGTCTCCTTCACATCCTCCAAACTTTGGAATTTCTCTTTGGCCGCCTCGATCTTGTGGGCCAACTGCTGCCGCACCTCACGGGCCTTGTCGCCCAGCTCCCCGGCCGTGGCCTGCAACAGCTCCTCGGCATGGGAGATCACCTCCCGGAAATCATGCGAAATTTTGGTGGAAGTTGCTTTGCGGGCGGGTTTTTTGGATCGGGATTTGGCCATGGCAACATTGTGCCCGCGTACCTCCACGGGGGCAAGTTTCCCGCCCGGGTCCAACTCCTCGCTTAAACTTCCAAGTCTCTGGAGGCCAACTGTTTCTCTAAAAGAATCCGGGCCTGATGGCGCGCCCGCAGACGGGGATCAAACCAGATCTCGCCGAACATCTGCCCCAAAACACTGAATACCCCCAGCAGAGGCATCGCCAGAAGAAGCCCATAGACCCCTCCCAGCATGCCTCCCGTAAAAATCATCATCACGGTAATGAGAGGATGCATGCGCAGGGCACGTCCCACCGTCATGGGGGTGTAGACAAATTCATCCAACATCCTGACCAACAGAAACAGCACAATCACCGCCAGCATCAACCACCCGGCCTGGGGAGCCTTGACCGCACAGGTCGCCACCGCCACCAACCCGCCGAGGGCCGATCCGATGTAGGGCACCCAGGCGAAAATGGCGCAGATCAGTCCGAGGATCATGGCGTCACGGAAACCAAAAATCCCGGGGCCATGTCCCAAAAACCAGAGACCCAGACCCAACGTGATCGTATCCAGCAGGGTGAGACCGAGCATGCCCCGAAAATAGGCGTGCATCTGCCGGTTCAGCCGGTCGAACAAGATCAGCGTCTTTTCAAAGAAAGCGTTCGGCACGGCCCGGAGCACCAGTCGGTGCACCGCCGCCCCGTCCCGCAAAAAGAAAAAGGCGAGAAAAGGAACGAGGAGAAGACTGGGCAACCAGTGCAGAAGAAAAATTGCCACGTCCGCGATATGCTCCTTCCCGGAGGTCGAGGCAAAACGGTCGATTTGGTTTTGAAAGGCCTCCGCCAGCTTCGCTTTTTTGGCAAAATGGAATTTGCTCTCGAGCAAAAGCAGGTTGTTTCGCATCACCGTTTGCAGCCGGTCCCAATAGTCGGGAAGATTGTTCTGGAATTCGGAAAGACCGTTGAGCATGGCCGGCAAAACGGTGACCGAGGCGATGGCGGTCACGAGGATCGCCGCTCCCAAAAAGATGCCCAACGCCTGGTTGGGCGTGGCCCCGGCGAGCTGCATGCGCTGCAACAGCGGCTCCACCAGATAGTAGAAAACCACCGCCAGGACCAAGGGCAGGGTCAACCAGGCAATGGTGTTGAGCAGAACGATCGACCCGAGGGTGCCGGCGATCACCGCCACCCAGATGATCGGGTGCTCCAGCGAACGGGGCGTGGGGTTCATTTCGCTCACGCCGTCAGGGATTTTTCCAGGTGCCCATCGGCGGTCTGCCGCATGCGCGACTCCAGGACCCTGGCCACCCCCATGGCAATTTTATATCCCAGCCGGGGCCGTCCTTCGGCCAAGCGCAACAATTCCGGGCGGAACATGGCCAGCACCGTGGTCGGTTCCGTGGCCACCACCGTGGCCACCCGGGGACTGGCCCCCAGCATGGCCATCTCGCCGAAAGACTCTCCGGGCAAAATT
>RGGS01000318.1 GCA_010024525.1 Verrucomicrobiota bacterium
GGGGCGGAGAAAGATTTTTTTTTCTTCGAGGGCGGGGAGCAGGGTTTGGTGCAGCAATGTGTACTGGTCGGAGACCATCTTTTGGACGCGTTCATGAATGGCGAGAAGCGAGTCACGGGGCCGGAGGCCGTCCGGGCCGTGGGCGTCGCTGCGATTTTCCAGCAGTTGTTTTAGGGCGGCGACGCGGATTTCAAAAAATTCGTCTAGGTTGGAGCTGACAATCGTGAGGAATTTGAGCCTTTCGAGAAGGGGTTGGGTAGGATCCTGAGCTTCCTCCAGAACCCGTTGGTTAAATTCCAACCAGCTGAGTTCCCGGTTGAGGTAGGAAGTGGGGGAAAATGGCATATTAATAAAATAGCGTAAAATATCCCAAGAGGCGAGTCCCCTTGGCGGGGTCCTCCGGGGCGGATTTTTAGAATCGGTAGCTGAAGAGCAGAAAAGCCAGGACAAAGGCCATTTGGAGGATCAGACCGGTGATGGTGTTGAAAGGATCCCGACCCCGAAAATGGCAACGGTCATGCAGGCGGTGGAGTTTCTCCAGCCAGGCGGGTGGTTGGGGAAGCAGATCCCGGATTCCGGTGACATAGTCCGGGAGCATGGAACCGGCAGCCCCGGCAAGAAGTTGGGTCAAGGAATCATGACGAAAAAAAGGGGATCGAATCAGCATGAGAAAAAGGCAGAGGGTCAAAATCTGGTCGGCGACCGACATGGGGAGGATTCTCCGGAGGCGAACTTTGCGGCTTGGGGCAGAGTTGAGCCAGTGACTGATGCCGGCATCCCCGTGGGGAATCGCATCGAGCAGAAGGTGGCTGGCCACCCCGGCAGCCAATGCCATGGCCGGGCCTCCGGGGAGGGAGTGGGCCAAAAGCATCCCGACCGGAACATGGACGGGAGAGAACATGCCGATCAGGCTTTTACCCGGGAAAGGGATCGAACGAAGGAGCGGACGAGACCGGCGTTGAGCTTGCCCTCTTTTTTCAGGGCGGTTCCAACGATGAATCCGGAAGCCTCCGGTAGAAAACTACCCAAGGTTTCCAAGGTGGTCCCGCTTCCGATCAAGAGAGGGGCGCGGGGGGCGGCCGAGTGGGCCCGGCGGAGGTGTTCGGGATCCGTGCCATGTCCCGTGCCGCAGCCGCTGAGGATCAGCGCATCCGCACCCCCGCGTTCCCAGGCATCCCGTGCCTCGTCCTCGATGGTGTAGCCGGCGGCCAGAGGAGCGGAGTGTTTGACGTCGACATCCGCGAAGATCCGGATTTTTTCGGCACCAATTTCCCGCCGAAAGCGGAGAAGTTTCTCTGCGATGCCCGTGATCAGGCCCTGATCGGCCACGCGGGCGCCCACCAAGACATTCACCCGGATGAAGTCGGCGCCGACGGCCTGGGCAATCGCCATGGCACCGATGCCGTCATTGCGGAGAAGATTGATGCCGAGGGGACCGGGAAAGAGTTGCCGGGCTTCCGCGGCGAGGGCGGTCAGAGATGCGATGGTGGAGGGCGCGGCGGCTCCGGCCAGGAAGGGGGTGTCGCCGAAGTTTTCCAAAATCACGCCGTGAGCGCCCCCGGATTTCAAGGCCTGGAGGTCTCGGCGGAGAAGGGACCGAGCGTCCCCGTTTTTTCCAGAGTAGCGCGGGGAACCGGGAAGGGCCGGAAGGTGGACAACCCCGATCAGGGAGGGGAGGCGTGGGAAAAGCGGGAGTTTATTCATGGAACCATGATGAAAGAAACCGGCGTCAGGGGAAAGATAGGATTATCTTTATGAGGTGGTTTGGATTTCGTTCTTTAAAGAAAGTAGTAACACAAAACCTTATTAATCAACGATATGAGTATGTTAATAAATCCAATTAAAATATTGCAATCAAAATATATTAAGCGAATTATGTATTTGAAAGATGAAAAACATCCAGTGTTTGATCATCGAGGCGTTGAAAAATTCAGGACATACCGTGGCACT
>RGGS01000319.1 GCA_010024525.1 Verrucomicrobiota bacterium
GCGGTTCGTGAAGAAATCCGCGTAGTAGGCGTGCTCGTAGACGTCCAGACCCAGGATCGGGGTTACGCCCCAAACCGGGTAGGTGTTCTGGGCGTCCCCGATATAGTTAAAGAGTTTTTTGGTGCCGTGATCGTATCCGGTCCATGCCCAACCGCGGGCGGCGATGCCGGTGGCCTTGAGGTCTTTCTTGTAGTTGTCGAAAGATCCGAAGTCCGCATCGATCTGCTTGGCGATTTTTGCGGTAGGTTTACCGTCACCCCCCAGGATGGAGAAGTACAGTTCATGGTTTTTCAGTCCTCCGAGGGCGAAGGTGAGGTCGACCTTGAGAGAGCGCACGGTGGAGTAGATCTGGTTGGCCACCGCGGGATTGGCGGGATCGGGCACACCCATCTTTTCAATTTCGGCGAGGATGCCGTTGCTTTTGTTGACGTAGCCGGTGTAGAGCTTGAGGTGCTCTTCGTGGGTTTTGTCGGAAATTTTTCCGGTTTTCCCCTTCACTTTGGCGAGAAGGGCTTCTTGTTGGTTGGAATAGGTGTGGGCCATAATTGAAGATTGTCCCGCAGAGTCCGACGGCAGTCAATCTGGGTTGGGGGAATAAAGGCGATTGGCTACAGGCTGTAGACTACAGGAGAGTTGGGGATTTGGGTTTTTAGGTTTTAGGGACGGAGGGAGCCTCCAATGCTCTGCCCACAAAAATGCTTAATGCGCCAAATGCCGGGCGGCGGAGGCAACGGCGGCGTGGGAGACGCCAGCCCCATGGGCAAGTTTCCGGCAGTCGGCGTCTTCGGGGTGAATCTGGACAAGCTTTTCCCCCTCCCAGCCCAGTTTGACGCGTACGGGCCCAAAGGGAGTGGTGACAGTCTTTTCTTCCCGTCGGAGCGTGCGGCGTTCGACCCGTTCCAAGCGGAGGCCGAAGGCGGTGGTTTCACGGAGAACCAGGGAGGCAAGGTGTTCGGCATCCTTGGGCAGGGCGAGAACGGTGAGGAGTTGGCCGGGCCGGCCCTTTTTCATGACCAAGGGGGAAGCAGCGGCATCAAGAGCACCCTCGGTCATCAAGCGCTCGATGGCGTGGGCCAGGTGCTCGCCGGTGATGTCATCGAGGTGGGTTCGGATTTCCACCACTTGGTCATGGGAGGCTCCGCCGTGGCTGGGGGTGTGCCCCAAAAAGGCCCGCAGGACATTGGGACGCTGGGGCAGTTCGCGGGTGCCAAGCCCGTAACCGATGCGGTCGGTCACCATAGAATCGATGGGGCCGAAGTGGTGGACGGTTTGGGCCAGAATGGACGCCCCGGTCGGGGTGGTGAGTTCGGCGGAAACCTCGATTTGGCGGAGGGGGATTCCGCGGAGGATCTCGGCGGTCGCGGGAGCAGGGAGAGGGAAGTGGCCGTGGGCGCAATGGATGGAGCCGGTGCCCTCGACCGGGACTGAGGCGGTGACCTCCTGGAGGCCGAGATGATGGAGGCCCACCGCGGCCACCACGATGTCGACAATGGAGTCAATGGCGCCGACCTCGTGGAAATGAACTTCATCCACGAGCTTGCCGTGGATGCGTGCTTCGGCTTCGGCGACGCGGTGAAAGATCTTGAGAGCTGTGTCCCGGACGGTCGGTTGCAGCGAGGACTTTTGCAGGAGGTCACGGATCTGTGCCCAGGAACGACCGTGATCGTGGTCATGATCCCCGTGGTGATGATGGTGGTGGGCATGATCGTGTGGGCTCTCGACGAGGAAACGGGTGCCAGCGATCCCGCCGCGCACTCCGCGCTCGGATCGAAGGGTAATCTTTTCGGGTAAGTGGAGGGCCTGAACGGCCTCCTGAAAAGTGGACAGGGGAACGCCCAGGTCGAGGAGAGCGGCGGCAAACATATCCCCGCTGATTCCGGACGGGCAATCGAGATGCAGATGGGTGGGTGACATGGCGAAGAGGATAGATTGACGCAACCGAGGCGAAT
>RGGS01000320.1 GCA_010024525.1 Verrucomicrobiota bacterium
CCTCGAAACCTTTCAACCCAAAGAGCGCGGACCCTGGGAGGAGGCGTGGAAACGCTTCCGGGGTCTGCGCCAGGCCCAAGGAAAAAACCCATGAAAAACCAACCCGAAAACCGATGGAAGGACTCCATCGCCAACTCCCTCGATCCGGTCGCCCGGCTCGTCTACCGCTCCAACCTAATCGGCCAGGATCCCACCCTGACCAACACCGGGGGCGGCAACACTTCCTCCAAAATCACCGAAAAGGACCCATTAACCGGCCAAAAGACCGAGGTCTTGTGGGTCAAAGGCTCGGGCGGGGACCTGCGCACGGCGAAAAGGGACGGCTTCTCCTCCCTCCACATGGAAAAATTCCGGGGACTAAAGCAAAACTATCTTGGTTCCAAAACCAAGGGCCCGAAAACTCAGATTGAGGATGACATGGTCGGGGCCTACGCCCACTGCACCTTCAATCTCAACCCGCGTCCCTCCTCCATTGACACTCCGCTGCACGGTTTCGTTCCGTATGCGCACGTGGATCACACCCATCCCAACGCGGCCATCTCCGTGGCGGCCTGCGCCAAGGGGAAAAAGGTTTGCGAGGAGATTTATGGAGATGAGCTGATTTGGACTGACTGGCAGCGGCCCGGATTTGATCTCGGGCTAAAACTGGAAAAACTCTGTGCCGATCATCCCAAGGCCAAGGGCGCGATCCTGGGCCAGCACGGGTTGATCAATTGGCATGACGACGACAAGAAGTGCTACGAGTTGACGCTGGGTTTGGTCGGCCGGGCGGCCTCGGCCATCGCCAAGAAGGACAGGGGAGACAAAACCTTCGGCGGGGTAAAGTTCGTCACCCCCGGCGACAAAGAGCGGCGTGCCCTTTGGGTTGGCATTCTGCCGTGGTTGCGCGGCCGGGTTTCGGCCCAACAGCGGATGATCGGCACGGTTCAGGAGGACGCCACGATCCTGCGCTTCGTCAACAGCCGGGACGCGGCCCGCCTGGCGGAAATGGGCACTTCCTGTCCCGATCACTTCCTGCGCACGAAGATCAAACCTCTCTACGTGCCTTGGGATCCGTCCAAGGGAGATTTGGACAAGTTACGCGGGCTTTTGGAGGAGGGATTGGAGAGTTACCGGGCCGACTACCAAAAATATTACGAGAAGTGCAAGCGGAAGGATTCGCCGGCCATGCGGGATCCGAATCCCACCGTGGTGCTGATCCCTGGTTTAGGCATGGTGGCTTGGGGTAAATCCAAAAGTGAATCACGGGTCACCGCCGAGTTTTACAACTGTGCCGTGGAGGTGATGCGGGGGGCGGAGACGCTGGGCGGGTACATCAGTCTGCCGTCGCAGGAGGCGTTCGACATCGAGTACTGGCAGTTGGAGGAGGCCAAACTCCGCCGGATGCCGCCGGAGCAGGAGTTGGCCCGGCAGGTGATTGCCGTGGTGGGTGCTGGCAGCGGAATCGGCAAAGAAACCGCACACCGCCTCGCGAGGGAAGGAGCCTCGGTGGTTTGTGTGGACCTCAACGAGAAGGCGGCCCGGGAAACCGGGGACGAACTGGTGAAAAAGTTGGGGGAGGGGATCGGGGTGGCCGGAACGGGTATTTCCGGTTGCGGCCCCGCAATCGGATTGGCGGCTAACATCACCGACCGCAAAAGCGTTGCCGCCATGTTGGGTGAGGCGACTTATGCTTACGGTGGGATCGACGGCGTGGTGGTGACCGCAGGAATCTTCGTGACGCCGGATTTGGAAGGCAGAATTCCGGATGAAAAGTGGGCTCAGACGTTTGCCATCAACGTCACGGGCTCGTATGTGGTGGCGGACGAGGCCAATAAAATCTTCAAAGCCCAGGGCCTGCCAGCCAGCTTGGTGTTAACCACCAGCGTGAACGCGGTGGTGGCGAAGAAGGGGAGTCTCGCCTACGACACCAGTAAGGCGGCAGCCAATCATCTGGTGCGGGAGTTGGC
>RGGS01000033.1 GCA_010024525.1 Verrucomicrobiota bacterium
CGCCTTTTTAGGTGGTCTGCTGGTAGGCGGATTCCACCCGATCCGCCACATCCCGGAACTGACTGTCAATTTCGTAGATCTTTTTAAACTCCTCGAGGGCCTCTGATTTTTTCCCCATCTCATCCAGAACGATGCCAAGGTTGTAAATTGCGTCTTTTTTCACGTTGTCCATGGCCACGATTTCGCTGGCGGCGAGGGCGTACTGCTTGGCTGCCAGATCAAGCATGCGGCGCTTATGATAAGAGAGCCCCAAAAGGTTCAGGGCCCGATGCCGGACCGAAGGTTGTCGTAAGGCCTGTTGCAGTTCCGGCACGGCCTCTTTGTCGAAACCGCTGTCGATCAAGGCCTCGCCCAACTCAAAACGGTATTGCAGGTCATTTGGATACCGGGTCACGCGCTCGCGGGCCCCTTCCAAAACCAAGCCTTTTTTTCTCCCGGCAATTTCCGCCACGGTGTTGGCGTCAGAACCGGCGGCGCGGGCCTGCTCCAATTCAGAATCCAGCAGGGACAGGCGAAGCCGGAAGACCGCTTTTTCCAGATTGGGGTCGGTTTTCTGCGCCAACTCATGGGCGAATTGGAACCATTGCAGGGCATGCTCCAAAGCGCCCTGTTGTTCACATAATTCAGCAATCTGTCGGGCCAGGGTGACGTTTTGCGGCTCTGCCTCAAACTGGGCGTGGAGTCGGGCCAACTGATCCGCCAGGGCCTCGGCACTTTTCACAACCTTCGAGGCGGACTCCAAGGCCAAGGCTTCGTCCTTGTTACGGAGAGAGTCCCGGAAGTCGGTGGACTTTTCCCAGCCACCTTCCTGGGAGGCACTCATCGCGCTACAATCCTTCATTCCTTTCAGGGCCTCTCCATCCGTGGGATTTATTTCCATGATGGTCTGATACACGTCCCTGGCTTTGGTCATCTGCTTGGCCGCAATCAGGGCTCGGGCCAGGCCATGGAGGTTTTGGGTATCCTGGGGTCTGGCCGCGCGGATGGTCTCGTGGGCAAAGATGGCGGTTCCCGGCAGATCATTGGCCAAGGCCAGTTCCGCCAAAGCCCCGTTGGCTTGGGGGCTTTGGGGATCGATGGATAAAGCCTCTTCCAGTTTCGCCAAACCCGAGCCCAGGGACTTTCCAGCTGCGGATTTGGCCTGCATCACCATGGGGGCGATTTTCACCGAAGCCATGCCTTTTTCGATCTTCGAGGCTGATTTGGCCTTGCTCAATTGGGCCGCCCGCAGAAGTTTCCGTCCCTCCAAAAAGCCGGGGGCCGCCTCCAACACCGGCGGTAGCAGCATCAGAATGTAATCATGGTTCTGCCGGCTCAATGCGTCCTTCGCCTTGCGGAAGGCCTCCTGTTGGGGAGGTGTTAGCTGACTGGAGACGACTTCGGGCATAAGAAGGAAAACCTATCCCAAAGAGGTAGGTTTCCAAAATAAAAATTGCAAACAGGGTTTTCCTTGCGCAAGGGGGCGCTCTCGTCCAATCCCGCAAGGATGCAATCGCATATGGTCTCCTTGGGATTGGCCTTCCTGCTGGGGTCCCTTCCTTTCGGTTTTTGGTTAGGCCGCCTGAAGGGGGTGGACGTTCGCAAGCAGGGGAGTGGCAACATCGGAGCCACCAACGTCGGCCGGATCCTCGGGCGCGGATGGGGATATCTGGTCTTTGTGCTCGATTTCGGCAAAGGGTGGCTCGCGGTTTGGGTGGCGCGCGCATGGGGGGATCCGGTCGACCCGTGGGTGGTGACGGCAGGGCTCTTTGCCGTTCTGGGACATGTGTTCACCCCGTGGGTGGGCTTTCGAGGCGGTAAAGGGGTGGCAACTTCGGCCGGGGTGCTCTTGGCGTTAACCCCGTTGGTCGGCTTGCTGGTAGCCGCGGTTTGGGGGGGTGCCTTTCTTGTGGGTCGTATCGTGTCCGTCGCCTCCCTTCTCGCCGCCACCGCGTTTCCTCTTCTGGTTCACCAGTTGGATCCCAACCGACCGGCCCTGCAGTGCGCTGCCTGGGTGTTGGCTTTGCTCGTCTGGGTGCGGCATCGTGACAACCTGATGAGACTCTTTCAGGGAAAAGAAAACGGATTCCGAAAGAAGAACAAAAAAACATGAACATCTCGATCTTGGGCAAAGGCGCATGGGGACTGGCCATGGGAGAACTTCTGCAAGCCCAAGGGCACCAGATCGAGTGGCTGGACAAGAGGCATGACAAAATTTCCGATGGGTGCGAGGTGATCATCATTGCGCTTCCCACTCAGGCGGTCCGGGAAGTCTTGCAGCGTTTGAAAATCAAGTCCGCGAAAATTCCGGTCATCAGTTTAAGCAAGGGAATCGATATCGAGACCGGCCAGCGCATCAGCCAGATGGTGGCCCTGCGGTGGCCGGACTCTCCCTTCGTGGCCCTTTCCGGCCCAAGCTTGGCCGGCGAAATCCGCAGGCAAGTACCCACCGCCATGGTTGCCGCCAGCCTTGGTGACGAGTGGGCCAGCCAAGTGCAGCAGATTTTTCACGGCCCCTTTCTCCGCGTGTATCGCTCCCGGGATTTGGCGGGTGTGGAGTGGGGCGGTGCTCTCAAAAATATCTATGCTTTGGCGGCCGGAATGTGCGCCGGCTTAGGCTTGGGGGAAAATAGTCTGGCAGGTCTCGTTACCCGCAGCCTAAGGGAGATGACCCGGATTGCCGTTCATTTTGGAGCGCAAGAATCAACCCTCCACGGCCTGAGCGGAATGGGAGATTTGGTTTTAACTTCCTACAGCCATGCCAGCCGGAATCGACGGGTAGGCGAGCGTCTGGGAACTGGGGACCCTTTGGAGAAAGCCTTGGCCTCGGTTGAGGGAATCTGCGAAGGCGTTCCTTCGACCCAGGCTCTGCACCGCATTCTTCAATCCCAGGCGGTGGAGGCCCCTGTGGCAGAGGAACTCTATCAGATTCTTTTCAAGGGCAAGCCTCCCAAGCAAGCTTTGTTGTCCCTTCTTTCACGTGATCCAAAAGAGGAGAGGGAATAGCCTGGAATCCGTGTTCGACCTCTGCCTCACGGAAGGGAATGATGAGTGGCATGAAAGTTAGCCGTTGGCTCCACACAAGATTCCGAGTGAACGATCTCGAGTCATCCCTTCGTTTTTACACCCAGGTTCTTGGATTGAAGGAAATCTCCCGCAGCACATCGCCGCGAGGCAGTACTTTGGTTTTTCTCCAACCTTCTGGCGGTGGGGAGATGCTGGAACTTTGTCATTTTCCGGCCTCGGGTCCGGTGCAGGTTCCTCCGGATCTTGTCCATATTGCCCTTGAGGTGGACGATTTGGATGCTTTTGGAAAGCATGCCGGCTCGTTGGGTTATCCTTGGTCGGACGGCCCCACCCGGACGGGAAGGGGGACCCGGTTTGCTTTCTTGGATGCTCCGGAGGGGTACGAGGTGGAAATCATCGAAAGTGCCGGGAAATCTGGTAACCATTCTCCATGACCAGTCGGCCTATCATGATCGCCCCCTCGATCCTGGCCGCCGATTTGGGCCGGATTGAGCAGGAGGCCGAGAGAATCAAATCCAGCGGGGCGGAGTGGGTCCACATCGACATCATGGACGGGCATTTTGTGCCCAACATATCTTTTGGGGCCAACATGGTCCGGACCCTGCGCAAGGCCATGGGGGATGTGACCCTGGATGTCCACCTGATGATCGAGCAGCCCGACCGCTATGCCCGAGACTTCATCGAGGCGGGGGCGGATTGTCTCAATGTCCACCTGGAGGCGCGTCATCAGGTGGCCCGCACCTTGGCCACCATCCGCGAAATGGGTTGCCGCGCGGGCTTGGCCGTCAACCCACCGACTTTGCTTAAACACGCCATCCCGCTTTTTCCTCTTTGCGACCAGATTATCCTGATGACGGTGAACCCGGGCTTCGGAGGTCAGGCCTTCATGCCGGAGGTTTTGCCCAAAATCCGTGAAGCGCGCGAAACCATCCTGCGGCAAAATTTTAACATCGATATCACGGTCGACGGGGGAATCGGGGATGATACGGCTCCAGGGTGCATTGCTTCGGGCGCCAATGTTCTCGTCGCCGGCACCAGTCTCTTTAAGCAGGACGACCTCAAGCAGGCAGTGGTCAAACTTCGGGCCTCCGCCAGTTCAGGTTGTGCTTCCGGTTGACCCGCTCAGCCTCCCTCCTCATGGAACCTATTCTCACCCGCAACTTCTGCATCATTGCCCACGTCGATCATGGGAAGACAACGCTTTCAGACCGACTTCTCCAGGCTACCGGGCTTATTGCCGAGCGGGACATGCAAGCCCAGCTTCTGGACTCCATGGATCTGGAGCGCGAGCGCGGCATTACGATTAAGGCTCATCCCGTCACCCTGAACTATAAGGCCAAGGACGGAAAAACATATCGGCTAAACCTCATCGACACTCCGGGACACGTTGATTTTTCGTACGAAGTCTCCCGCTCCTTGGCGGCCTGTGAGGGAGCCTTGCTGGTGGTGGACGCCGCCCAAGGAGTGGAAGCCCAGACCGTCGCCAACGTCCACCTTGCCAATAAAGAGGGTCTGACCCTGATTCCCATCATTAACAAGATCGATCTACCCAGTTCCGACATCCCGGGGGTCAAAAGACAATTGGAGGAGATCCTCGCCATCCCCGGCGAGGAGGCCATTTTGGTCAGTGCCAAGACCGGGCAAGGGATAGGGGATGTCCTCGAGGCGATCGTCGCACGTCTGCCCGCACCCAAAGGGGCAGACGGCAAAGAGTTGAAGGCCTTGGTTTTTGATAGTGTCTTTGACACGTTCCGCGGAGTCATAGCCTACGTACGCGTAATTTCCGGAGAACTCACAGCCGGCACCCCCATCATGCTGATGCAAAGTGGCCGCAAGTATGAGGTGAAAGAGGTCGGCACCTTCAGCCCAAAAATGACGATTGGCAAAAGGCTGGGCCCCGGGGATTCGGGCTATCTGGTGGCAAATTTAAAAACCACGGCAGAAATTGATATCGGGGACACAATCACCCATGCCATTCATCCGGCCCGGGAACCTTTGACCGGCTTCCGCAAGGTCCAACCGATGGTATTTTCAGGCCTCTATCCCATCAATACGGATGATTTCGAGAAGCTGAAATTGGCGCTGGGCAAGCTGCAGGTGAACGATTCATCGCTTGTCTACATTCCCGAAAGCTCCCCGGCGCTGGGATTTGGATTTCGATGCGGCTTCTTGGGGTTGCTGCACATGGAAATCGTGCAGGAGAGGCTTTCTCGGGAATTCGGGATGGAAGTTCTCTCCACCTACCCCAGCGTGATCTATGAAGTGCGATTAACCAGCGGGAAAATTCTCTCCGTGGAGAATCCCGTGCAACTCCCGGATCCCAGTGTGATCGAGGAAATTCGGGAACCGATGGTCAATGTCTTCCTGCTTTGCCCGAATGAAAACATCGGGGATCTTGTGGCCATGGTCCGGGAAAAAAGGGGAGAGGTGACCAAGACGGATTCGTTGGATGCGAAGCGCGTCATGTTGACGACGGAAATTCCCTTGAGTGAAATTCTCGTTGATTTCAGCGACCGGATCAAAAGTATTACGCGGGGGTACGGTTCCATGGATTACGAACATGGTCCGTACCGTGCCGACGACCTGGTGAAACTGGAGATTCTGGTCAACGGGGAGCCGATGGATGCCTTTTCCTGCATCGTTCATCGGGAGAAAGCTCCGGCGAGGGGAAGGGCGTTGACGGCCAAACTCAAGGAGGTCATTCCCCCACAACTTTTCAAGGTGGCTCTGCAGGCCGCCATTGGGGGAAAAATTGTCGCCCGGGAAGACGTAAAGAGCATGGGGAAGAACGTGACGGCCAAGTGTTATGGTGGTGATATCACCCGAAAACGAAAACTTCTGGAAAAACAGAAAGAGGGCAAGAAACGCATGAAACAGTTCGGTAAGGTAAACATCCCCCAGGAAGCCTTTCTGCAGGTCCTCAAGGCCTTCGGAGATTGATGGGATGACGGATCTTCTGTTTTTCGGGAAAGCAAAACACGAGCGGAAGCAGATCCGTGGAGTGGCCCACTTTCTTGCCAAGCGTTATCGCTACGGAAAAGATGTTCTTCCCGCGGCGGTGTTGAGCCGTTTACAGGAGGCCAGGGGACTCTGCCGGGAGGCGCTTCGATGGACCGTCACCGGGGAAAAGCGGACGGAGATCTTGCGCCGGTTAGACGAGACCTATGGCGATCTGTTACGGACCGAACGTCACCATGGGCGCAAAGAAAATGCCGAGGTGGCCTTGGTTGCCATCGCCCTGGCACTTGGGGTCAGAGCCTACATCCTGCAACCGTTCAAAATCCCCACCCACTCGATGCGCCCAACCTTACTGGGAATCCTGAATCAGCCCGAAAACAATCCACCGCCTGGACCCTTGAACCGGGTGCTCGACCTTGTGCTTCAGGGTAAAAGCTATCACCGAATGGTCGCCCCCCAGGATGGAAACATCCTTTCCGTGCGTGAAGGACGGCTATTGGGGTTCATTCCGTGGTCAACGACCGAGGTGGTTTCCGACAACTGGACCCAATCCATGTGGACCGGGCTTCAGGAATCCCGAGAGGGCGGTTTGCGGATTCGCTCCGGCGACCGCGTAAAATCCGGCGATGTGCTGGCCAATTTCAGTTCGGCGACCGGAGATCATCTTTTCGTGAATAAATTCATTTATCAGTTTCAGAAGCCTGCGCGCGCCGACACCTTTGTTTTTACCACGGAAAACATTGAAGGCATCGAGTCGGGACTGCGACTACGCGGAATTGAGGGATCTCAGTACTATATCAAGCGCTGTGTGGCCTTGGGGGGCGATCTGCTGCAGGTTCAGCCGCCAGAGCTCTGGATCAACGGCCAACCGGCAGCGGCGCCTGCCTGCCAACGTGTAGCCGCCCAAAAAGATGGCTATCCGGGATATACACTTGGTCCAACATACCTGAACACCCCGAACGACACCTATCGGGTCCCCAACCGGGATTACTGGGCGATGGGGGATAACAGCCCAAACAGCTTTGATTCACGAGGATGGGGTCCAGTGCCGGCGGCCAATCTGGTTGGCAAAGGGGCTTTTGTGTATTGGCCGATAACCAAGCGCTGGGGTCTCATCCAGTAAACCAAGCAGCGAGCCTCTTTAGCATATTTGTCGCACAATAAATATTGTATCAAGTATAAACTATGCTCTCATACTAGGGCTAAGTCTGCTAAGGAGCTTCCGAACCCCCTTCACCGCCACAGCTCGATGGCTGATCCGATTCTTGATTCGTTCCGATAGCAATCCAAAGGTCTTCGAATAGCCCCGCGGTTGAAAAATGGGATCGTACCCAAAACCTCCACCTCCATGCTCCGACTGCGTAATGTGACCCCAAACCCGACCCGTTTTTACCCCCAAAACTCGACCTGACTTAACCAAAACCAAGGTGGCCTGAAAATAGGCCCTCCGACGACCTGGAGCCAAGCGGGCCATGGATTGCAAAAGCTTTCTTCGATTGGACTCATCGGTGGCTTGAAGACCGGAAAAACGGGCAGATCGAACCCCCGGCTTACCCCCCAGAGCCGGAACCACCAAACCACTGTCATCTGCCAAAATCAGCCGACCCGGCATGAAGGAGCTAACCGCCAAAGCCTTGATTTTTGCGTTTTGCAGAAAAGTTCGTCCGGTTTCCCGGATCTCCCGCATCTTTGGAAGAGCGTGGAGATCGCGAACCTTCCACCCCTTACCAAGCATACTCTGGAATTCCCGGCTTTTGCCGCGATTGCGGGTTGCAACCCATAACACGGGACGCTGACGGGAGGTTCGACTTGGCATGGGGCTTTGCGTTTAATATCGCCTCAACTGCCTTATGCCAACCCGCGCGCCTTATCCTTTTTCCGAAATCGAGCCCCATTGGCAAAAAGTCTGGCTGGAATCCGGCTGCTTTCGGGCTGCCCAACCCGGCGAACCTGGATCGGAAAAGCCGAAACGTTACATCCTCGACATGTTCCCCTATCCCTCGGGCTCCGGTCTGCATGTTGGCCATCTCGAGGGCTACACCGCCACGGATATTGTGGCCCGTTACTGGCGCATGCGGGGGCATAATGTGCTCCACCCCATGGGCTGGGACGCGTTCGGCCTTCCTGCCGAACAACATGCTGTCCAAACCGGCACCCATCCCCGTCTCACGACCAAAAAAAATATCGATAACTTCCGCCGTCAAATCCAGGCCATGGGGTTCAGTTACGACTGGTCACGAGAAATCGATACCACCGATCCGAAGTACTACCGCTGGACCCAGTGGATTTTTCTGAAGCTGCACGAAAAGGGCTTGGCCTACGTGGCCGAAGCTCCCGTCTGGTACTGTCCCGCCCTCGGCACCGTACTGGCCAATGAAGAGGTGCTCACCACTCCCGACGGTCCCCGTTCCGAGCGCGGAAACCATCCCGTGGAGCGGCGTCCCATGCGCCAGTGGATGCTGAAGATCACCGCCTATGCCGAGAGACTCCTTCAGGATCTTGAACGGCTCGACTGGCCGGAGTCCCTCAAGGAGATGCAACGTAACTGGATCGGCAAAAGCGAGGGAGCAGAGGTGGATTTTTCCGTATTTGGTTCAACGGAAAAAATCACCGTTTACACCACCCGTCCGGACACTCTGTTTGGCGCGACCTACGTGGTGCTGGCTCCCGAACATCCCTTGGTCCCCTCCCTAACCTCCCCTGCCCAGCGCGAAGCGGTGGAAACCTACCGCCGTAAAAGCGCGGCCAAATCCGACCTTGAGCGCACCGAACTCGCCAAAACCAAGACCGGCGCTCCCTTGGGATCTTTCGTCATCAATCCGGTCAATGGAGAGAAGATCCCCCTTTGGGTGGCAGACTACGTTCTGGCTTCCTACGGAACCGGGGCGGTCATGGCAGTTCCGGCGCACGATGAAAGGGATTTTGAGTTTGCCCGTACCTTTCACCTTCCGATCCGGCGAGTCATTCGACCCGCCTCCGGCAAATTGGAAGATGGCTGTTATACGGACGAAGGCGTGAATTTTGATTCCGGCTTTCTGGATGGTCTCAGGACCCCCGAAGCCAAACTCAGGATGATCGCGGAGTTGGAGAAAAAAAACCAAGGCCGACGGCAGATCCGCTACAAACTCCGCGACTGGCTTTTTTCCCGGCAACGCTACTGGGGCGAACCCTTCCC
Organism: Verrucomicrobiota bacterium; assembly: GCA_010024525.1. Classification (GTDB taxonomy): domain Bacteria; phylum Verrucomicrobiota; class Verrucomicrobiia; order Methylacidiphilales; family Verrucolacustridaceae; genus Verrucolacustris. Next base: position 9,140 of record RGGS01000033.1, read on the forward strand.
CATCG
>RGGS01000321.1 GCA_010024525.1 Verrucomicrobiota bacterium
ATCCTGATCCCATGGAATTTGACTGGTCCCTCTACTCCACCCCGGAAATTCCCTTTTCCGAGGTTCATGAAAGCTTCGAGGATCCTTTCTGTCTCCGCATCCTCCCCGGGGGAGGCCCCATGGCCGAACACGCCCGTTTTCTCTGCCTCGGCAAGAGCCTGGGGGGGAAATCCCTTTTTTCGCTCTATAGCTCCGATGGACGAAAGATGCGTCCCATCGCCACCCGACCCATGACCGAATCCGAATCTTATTTTTACGAGCGAAAAGCAAAGGAGTCCCTTTGAACGTGTTGAAAAACATCCGCCAATGGGAGGAAATCCCCTTCTTTCCCAATCCCAAGGAAGAAGCGGCTTATTGGCTCTCCCATCAGCTCGATCCCGCCCTGATGCAAAGCTCTCTTTCCCGCAGCGAGGGACAGGACTCGACCTCCATCACCCTGCGGATGGATCCGAGAATGCTGAGCCGCCTCAAGCGTTTGGCCGCCCAACGCTACCTAAACTACCAGTCCATGATGAAACAGTGGCTCGCCGAACGCCTCGAAAAAGAAATTCCCGGCAGCTGAATCGTTTCAAGTCTCAAAGTCCTGGGCCGGAATCTCGGTAGGGCTGGTTTTGGCCGCCAGCCGTGACTATGAAATCCGGCAAACCGGGAAGCCTACGGCTTCCTGCCGAGCAGTCCGCCCAAAGATCCGGGCTTTTTGCCCTCGTCCGAGGATGGGGAAGATGGGGAGGCGTGGGCCGATCCGTTCTGGTGACGACGAGCCGCTGCTTTCTCCGGGTCGACTTCCATTTCAATATGACCCTTTACGCTCGCCCCGTCATTGATGACCACGCGGGGCGCACGAATATCTCCCACCACATAACCTCCATTGACGATTTCCACCTTCTCTTTGACAGAAATGTTCCCGATCACCCCGCCGGCAATGTTCAGGGTGCCGGCATCCAAATCGGCTTTGACCAGCCCACTGTCCCGGATCATCACCGAGGTCTCGATCTGGACTTTGCCCTCCACGGTTCCCTCGATCACTAAGGGCTCGGATCCTTGGATTTCGCCTTTGATAGTGACGGTCTTACCGATGACGGTCTGAGAGTTTTCGTGCATCATTTTTACGTATTTACCTGTGAATAAGCTGGTTCCTTATATTCGTCGTTCGCTTCGTAAGCGTCAAGAAACCATGCCCAGACTTCGCCCTAAGACGATTTTTTTCTCAGTGTCACCCGCCATGCATGTGCCCCATCCGGGCGCACCCGATCTTCGTATCGGCATCGAACCGCCTCCACGACCTCCCACCCAACCGCAAAGGGATGGGTGATTTGCGCCAAACTTAAACGTCGGGGACCCGGGGAACGCGTCTCCAATTCACTGAAACAAAGCAGATGAAGTTTTCCCCCGGGGGCCAATACTTCGGCCAATCCCCTGGCATACAACGCCTGCTCCTCATCCGAAAAAGTGTGAAAGAGGGCGCAATCCAGGATCGTCTCCACCTCCAATCCGGAATCTTCCAACCGCAGGGCATCCCCCAGAGGAAACTCCGGAGCTTGGGCCAATTTTTCCTTTGCCGCCTTGGCCCTGGCTCGTCGCAGGGCCTCCTCCACCGCATCCACCCCCACCACGCGATATCCGGATCGGGCCAAAGCAATCGCATTGTCCCCTGTCCCACACCCGATATCCAACACGGGGGAGACAAAGGTGCCCTGCTCAATCAAACGCAATACCTCCCCCTGGGGACGATCAATCTGCCAAGGAGGAATCCCCTCGGCATACATCGAGGCAAACTCGCCTGCGGGAACCCCCAAGGAAAAATCGCTTTCTGCCATCGTTTCAACCTAGCAGGAGCAAACCACCGGGAAATCCCCATTCCCCTCCTGCCCGCGGAACCGCCCGAAAATCTACGTGGCTAAAAGGCCGGAAAACTCCTCCG
>RGGS01000322.1 GCA_010024525.1 Verrucomicrobiota bacterium
GAGGTCAAAATTCCAGCAGTTTTGCGGGTGAGATCGCAGCAGCATTACGCCGGTCTGTCGGGTCGGGCGGAGGAGGAGCCAAGATCGTTGCCAGGTGGACCGGGGCCAACGAGAAGACAGTGAAAAACTGGTTTGCGGGGCGCTACGGCCCGAGCGGGGAGCACCTTGCCATTCTCGTGCAGCGCTCGGATGAGGTTCTGAGCACCTTTCTGGTGATGGCCGGTCGACAGGAACTCATGGCGGCGGTGAAACTGGCCGGAGCCGAGAAGGCAATCATGGAGCTGCTTGCTGCCGTTCGAGGTATAGCCCAGGCTGATGATGCTGATGAGGGATAAAATTCCGTTTAAATAATTGAAATTGCGTAGAAAAACGTAATTATCCATTTTCGTGGTCTCCGCTGAACGTTCTTTTGGCGGGGACCATCAATCGGCCGCGGCAGGGCGTGGATGTTTATTTTATAGCGAATAATTGACTTTTGCTCAGAATATACACATATTGAGCCTTGGAGGACACCAACAATGCCCAATGCGACACCCGCCAAGGTCATGGACCGCAAGGATTTAACAGGCCCCGCCCTGCGCACGTTCTTCCGGATCGCGGAAGCTTGGGGCCTTCAGGAACAAGAGCAGATGCGGCTTCTGGGACTTGAGAGCCGGTCTACGCTGCAGTCGTGGAAGCGTGGCGGCGTGTCAACCATTCCAAAAGATGCACTGGAGCGCATCTCATACGTCATGGGCATCTACAAAGGTCTTCACATCCTTCTTCCGAAGACCGCCGATCAATGGGTGCGGAAACCCAACGCCGCCAGGACATTCGGCGGCCGCTCGGCGCTCGATAGAATGGCGTCTGGCAATGTTGCGGATCTTTACGTCGTTCGCCAGTATGTGGATGCGCAGCGCGGTTGATGACAGATATCCCCATATCAAAGATCGAGTGGCGCCCCTGTTTCCGGATCGTTCCGAGCCGGTTTCCGCCTATAGCACTCTTCGAAGCCGTCGCCGATGCCGCGGACCTCGAAGCGGTCTATCAGATCGAGGCGATGACCAATGACAGACTGCGCGAAGAGGTGGGAGATATTACCCTTGTCCCGCCTGAGGACCGAGTGTCCGGGCCGGGTAGTTCACCCATCATGGCTGCTTTCACCCATTTAAATCCTGAGGGTGACCGTTTCACGAACGGTACCTACGGCGTCTTCTATGCCGGTCGTACAATCGACACAGCCATTGCTGAAACGCGCTATCATCGAACCCGTTTCTTGCAGGCGACCAGTGAGCCCGCCCAGGAGCTCGACATGCGCGTCTACGCTGTCGATCTTGATGCCGAACTCCATGACATCCGCACAATGCGCGAAAGTCATCCTGCTTTCTATCATTCTAGCAACTACGGAGTTTCACAGGAGCTTGCTCTGCAACTCCGCGAAAATGGCTCCGATGGAATTGTCTACAAAAGCGTTCGTGATGAGAGTGGAGAATGTACGGCCGTGTTTCGCCCCCGGTTACTTTCCAATTGTCGACAGGAACGGCACCTCTGCTACGTGTGGGATGGCAAGACCATCTCGTCCATTTACGAGAAGAGGAGTTTCGAATGACATCTGAAACTTCCAATCTCTACCTGGCGGAAAGAAGCGTGGCCCTGCGTAAACGCTCCTGATTGACATATTACGCAATCTTACCAAGGACTTGGCTTCTCCCCGACCAGCAAAGTTTTTTCCAGCGACAGTCCCTCCGCCAGATAACCTTCGCAAACAATTTATTTGCCGATTCTCCGAACCAAATTTCTTTTGGTGTCAAAGGCCTTTGGCAAAAGCATCCGGACCTCCGAGAACGACCGAACACCCCATAAGTGTTCTCTAAACCCCTCTATTCTCATTCCGACCGAACCTCGCGAGAAAGAGGTACGCATGGAAATCTTGCCTGATTTT
>RGGS01000323.1 GCA_010024525.1 Verrucomicrobiota bacterium
GGGCGACAAAATCCGTTCCGGCATCGGCCAGAAGGACTGCCTGTTGCATCAAAAGGCGGACGGTGGCGTCGTTATCCACGTCTTGGCCCGTTCGATTGAGCACGCCATCGTGCCCATGGGAGGTGTAGGGGTCTAACGCCACATCAGCAAAGACCGGAAAATCGGGCAGCTCTTTTTTAAGCGCGCGAATGGATCGATAGATTAAACCTTTTGGGTTAAGTGCTTCACGGCCGTTGGAAGTTCGGAGCCTTTGAGGGATACACGGAAAGATGGCAAGCCCTCCCACCCCCTTCCGTGAAAGTCTGGAAGCCTCGCGAACCAAGGCTGGAATTGAAAAACGCAAGTGGCCGGGAAGACTGGAAATGGATTCAGGCTTGCCCAGTCCTTCCACCACAAAGAGGGGGGCCACCAAGCGGGAGGGGAATACCTCGGTCTCAGAAAATAGCCTGCGGATGCCGGACGTCCGACGCAACCGACGTGAACGGATGGGGATGTGGAGAGCCTTTTCTTGCTTCACGGATTGAGAATCCTACTACTTTAAGCAGTCCGAGGCGAGAATCAGCGGGGGAGTGCGGTCAGGGCGTCTCTCCAAAGAACAATGGCGAAGGCAAAGCAGATCAAGGCGGCTATCCAGCGGCCATTTTTCTCCAGAAAATCGGAGCACTTTTGCTTGATGGCCGGACCAGCCTCAGGACGGAAGAGAGCCAAAAGAAGGGGCACCATGGCTGGCAGGAGGGATAAGACGCTAAAGAGGGCAAAGGCAGAAACCTTGGCCAGATCGCCGCCCGCTCGGCTGATCTCGTGTCCAACGGTGATGGCGAGAATCGATGTTTTGGGATGAAGCCCGGTGGTAAAGAGTCCGATCAGGAAGGTGCTGGCAAGGTAATGAAAGTTGGTGGGCGAAGCTGAGTTCGTGTCCAGCGAGGGAAAAAAAGCGAGCAATTTGGCCTTCAGTCCAGAGGTTGAAGATTTCGTTTTTGGTTTACGGTCATCCTGACCGGTGAGGAACTGCCAGGTCCGGTAGATGCCCACCCAAAGGAGGGCCGTGCCGATACTGGCCCGAATGACAAAGTGGATCCATGAGGGGTGCTCCACTCCGGGGGATGCGCTTGTGGTGATCCAAAAACCGATTCCGATGGCAAAAAAGAGGCCAAGGGAAGAACCGAGAAAGAAAACAATCGAATTCATCCTGGCCCGGGTTTTGTGGGCGGCCATGACCAAAGCCAGAACAAACACCTCTGGGCTGAGCAGAACCACCATCCCCATGGAGAAGGCGGTGGCAAGTGTGTGACTGGTTGAGGGCACGTCCATTCTTTCTAGGGTAACTGGTTAGGGATGTGGGGTTCAATCACTCCCTAGCCCCCTTTCGAGCCGCACAGAGAAATGATTTAAGTTTTGCGCCTAGTTGCCTAGATTCCGCGGATGGAAGAGGTTCGCTTATTCGACACGGCCACGCGATCCGTCCGACCCCTTACGGCCTCAGACGGACGGGTCCTGAAGTTTTATGCCTGCGGACCGACGGTTTACGGTCCTGCTCATATTGGCAACTTTCGCACCTTTGTGGTGCAGGACCTGCTGGTCCGCGTTTGGCAGGAGGCCGGGGGAAAGGTTCAGCACGTGCGGAATCTGACCGATGTGGATGACAAGACAATCCGGGGAGCCCGGGAGGCAAAGCAAAACCTCAAAGATTTCACCCAAGGCTGGACGGATCGATTTTGGAAAGATGGCCTGGCCCTGGGTCTCCAGAAACCGACCCAGGAGCCACGAGCTACCGAATTCATCCCGAAGCAGATTGCCTTGGTGGAAAGGCTGGTGAAAGGAGGCCATGCCTACGAAGCGGGCGGGTCGGTTTATTTCCGGGTCAAATCCTTTGGCTCGTACGGAAAGCTTTCGCATCTGGATGAGCGGGAGGTGAAGGAG
>RGGS01000324.1 GCA_010024525.1 Verrucomicrobiota bacterium
TGCACAACCGGCGTGGCCAACCAAGTCCTCCACACCGCTTTTCTTCGCATATATGACAGGACATCCGTAGGTCATGGCCTCCAATGCGGGAAAGCCGAACCCTTCCCACCGCGATGGGTAGCATAATCCATAGGCCTTCCGGTAGTATCCTGGCATTTCGTCCTCCGTGGCTTCGCTCCATCGGATCAGGTTGCGAATCCCCAACGATCCCCAAAGTTTCTCTTCTTCTTCAGACGGTTTGCCTCCGCCAATGAGTCTAAGCAGCGGTCGTTTTTTGGCTTTCGGAAAAAGACTCAACGCATGATAGACCGTCTCAATGTTTTTATACCCACCCCTCTTCCCAACGATCAGAAAATGTTGAGGATCGGATAAAATTCCTTTCCGAATCCAGCCCGGCCGGCCGTGAGGAACAACCTTCCCGGGTAATTTGTTTTCAGGATAAAACCAACGAAAATCTTTTTTTGTTCTTTGGGAAACCCAGAGGATGCCTCTTGCCGTTTCGAGGCTCTTTTTTCTTTGAAAAATAGCGTTGTTGGTCTTCAGGGTTTGCGTGATTCCGTTTTTTTCGGGAATCAGGTCATGGATGGTGTGAATATGGATATCGGCCTTTCTGGCGATCCAAGGATCTGATCCGATTCCCGTTGAATGATACACAAGCTTCAGGCTTTCCCCTCGGCGAAACCTTAACTTTAGAAAAAAAGCTCGGCGTAGAAAAATCCGGAACAAAGAGCTTCTTTGCAGCCACCCGGGCAATTGCATCCATTCACCGGCCGCAGAGGGCCGCCTCCCTCCAAATAGATGACTCGACCCCACTATACACCCGTAAGTCACAACCCCGGATCGGTGAAGGATTCTCTGTAATTCCACCGTATATCGCGCGATCCCCCCGTTCAGATCCCCGAGAAAAGGGATCTCGTCAAAAAACACGGCTAAGCCTTGCTTGTTTTTCAGGCCAAAACTCCTCTTTTTTGCAGGGACCTCAAGAGGCGGGCCCAAAAGGGAAGTTTTGCCCCCATCGCGTGGTGCTTCCGGAATGTTTGCTCATCCGCCGACTCGTTCCACCTGATCCCTTCAGGATGACGTAGGATTTTGGGAAGAGTTCCGGTCTCTTGGATTTCCTCCATTCCTGTCGCATCCTGCGTGTGGGTCGCTCCAACTCCGGTCCCCACGTTTTGGACAAGATTCACTTTGGGCGTAACCGTCAGCATGCCCTGGCTCCAGCAACTGAGTGTCCAGCGGTACGCCCAGGAGTCAATTTGCCCGCTGTATGTGCGTCCAAAGATTCCCTCCCAGTAACTTCTTTCATGATTTTTTTTCAGCGGAACGCTGAGCTTTTGCAGATCGGTCGGCCACAGAACGCCTGCATGATCGTAATGCTTCCATGCCCTCCTCCAGGTTCCCCACCCCCAGCAGTGCGGGTAGCGCGAGAAATAATAATCCGATCCTGAGTCGGGATTCCTTCTATCATAAAAACTTGTGCCTGTGATTGCTCCAACTTGGGGATGATTTTTCCACCGTTCAAGCATCTGGCTCATGAAGGGGAAAAAGTCATCTGCCGGGACGCAGTCATCTTCCAGGATCACGGCAGACTCTTCCTGCCGAAAAACCTCGTCCAAGGCCGTCTCCACCCTCCGTCGAAGGCCAAGGTTCGCCGGGGCCTGCGAAATTCGCAGGTCAGCAACCTTGCCTAATTTTACACGTATCGTTTCCCCGGCAATGCGGCATGCCGTCTCCTCTCCTGGCTTGGGTCCATCACCGAAGGCGTACACTTGGGAGGGGTGAGCTCTGGTAACTGCCTCCAAAACGTCCTCCAAGCATTGGATGCGCTTGTAGAAAAGCAGAACTATCGGGGGGCCGAAACCTTCCTTCAGGCGACCTCCAGATTCGTTGTAAAACGCCTTAAGAATCCTTCTGCCACCA
>RGGS01000325.1 GCA_010024525.1 Verrucomicrobiota bacterium
TCCCGACTATACGGTCATCCTCCAGTTTAAGTTGGAGTAACCAAATAAAAACCCCGGGAAGCCGAAGCCTCCCGGGGTTAGAAACCAAAACCGTTTAGAAGCTGTAGACGACTTCAGCGCCGGCGTAATAGGCCGGCCCTCCGGACACCGCCCCGCTGTTATCCCCAGCCACGTGTCCGTTGCTCACGGTATTGCTTCCCCAATCCATGCGGTACTCGGCACGCAGAAGAAGGTTATCAATCACATTGAAGCCGGCGGTCAGCGTGTACTCCCAAAGGTTGTTTCCCGTCACATGCCCGCCATTCGTCAAACTGGTGGAGGGATTTCCTTGGGTGCCAAACTTAAGGTCGTTGTTGCTCCCCAAATATTCGCCGCGGCTGGCCAAACTGAACCAGTCGTTGAACTGGTACTTGGCATACGCCCCGGCCCCATAGACGCTGGAATTGACCGTCGTGGGCCCAGTGGTATTCCCGCTTTTCACAAACCAGACGGTGTTGAAAGCCAGCAACAACTTGTCATCCGCAAACTTGGGAGCCCAATTCCCCCATGAGTTATAGTACCAGGTATAGGCGGATACGGAGCCACCGTTGTTGTTATAGCCCTGGCTCGAATTCCCGGTCCCCGTCGCCGTGTTATTGTCATACCCCGTGCTGTACTGGAAATTATTGCTCCAGTTCGCATTTCCACCCGGGGCGGTGAAATTTAACGCCGCCAAAAGTGCATATCCGTCCCCGTCATTCGGGTTGGTGGTGGTATTGTTGTCACTATTGGATCCGTTCACCACGCCCAATTTGCCGTCAATATATTCATCAAATTTATAGGACGAGAGAACTCCCGTGTAATAAAGGGGCAATTGATTGAAAATCAGCCCGAAAGTGGTGTTCATGTTCGCGGGCCGCTCCATCACTTCATAACCCAGGATGGAGACAAATTTACCGACTTTAAAATCCCAACCGTTTCCCACCGGGGCGCGAATGGATACATAGGCCTGCTCCAAAAAGAGCGTGTTGGAATTCATATCTGTATTTGTCGGACCGCCATTGGTCGCCGTTTGGGCGGAGGTGCGGTTCACAAAATAGGTCGCATCCTCACCAATCATCACGTCCGCACGAAAACCGGCTTGGGCTTTGTTTTCCGAACTCAACGCCTTTTCCAAGGCAATCTTGACGGCGTACAGGTTGAAGTCGCCCTGCTGCGCGGTGTCGCTCCCAAAACGCCCGTTCACCGTCGAGGACCCCTGGCTGGTTCCGGTAAAATTGTAGCTGTAACCGGTATCCACATACCCGGATAATTTGATTCCCTTCTGCGCGGTCTCCACGAAGTTATTTTGCACCATTTTTTTCGTGTCTTGCGCTGAGGCTTGGGGGGCGCTGTCCGCCAAAACCAAGCTGCTGATGATTGTGAATAGGCTGAGGGTGATTTGGATTTTTTTTATCATGGAGGGTTCCTTTCCTGTTTTGTAAGACGTTACAGACACAATCTGCAGGAATGGCAGAATAATTTTTTTTGTCAAAAATGTAATTTTCACTCGCACTTTGGCTCCCATGCTCTTGTCTCTCGCGATGAAGCACTTCCTAAGCCTCCTAATCCTCTTCCCCTTCCTCGCCGCTGCCCAAACCGCGACCCCGGTCATCGTCATCGAGCAGACCCGTAAGGTGGATGTCGCCGTTTCACCCATTGCCGGCACGGAGGGCCCTTTGGCCTCCAGGGTTTTGGAGGAGGACCTCAAACGCTCCGGCGCCTGCCGCATCGTCGAACCCTCCACCGCCGCCTTCATCCTCTCGGGCTCACTTTCTCCCACCGGACTGAGTGGTCGTGCCGCCCCGAAGGCCGGGGGGGCCCCCTTGGTCGAAAAGGCATTCGAGGGCGATGTCCGGCGCGCCTCCCACTTGTTTGCGGATGCGTTTATCGAGGCCCTG
>RGGS01000326.1 GCA_010024525.1 Verrucomicrobiota bacterium
CCAGCCAGCCCAATACAAATCTTACGTCGACGCCCTCCACAAAAACACGCCGGTCACCATTCGCCATTTGCTGCGACTTCGTCAGGGGCGCACCGCCATCCCCTTGGACGAGGTGGAACCGATCGAGGATATCCGCCGCCGCTTCACCACCGCCGGAATGTCAATGGGGGCCCTCTCTCCCGAAGCTCATGAGGCCTTGGCCATTGCCATGAACCGGATCGGGGGGAAGTCCAACTCCGGAGAAGGCGGCGAGGATCGTGCCCGTTTTGCCACCATGGAAAACGGGGATTCCAAAAACAGCCGGATCAAGCAGGTGGCTTCCGGCCGGTTCGGCGTGACCGCCGAATATCTGGCCAGCGCCACCGAGCTCGAGATTAAAATCGCCCAAGGAGCCAAACCGGGAGAAGGAGGACAACTCCCCGGTCACAAGGTCTCTCCCCTCATCGCCACCCTGCGCCGCTCCACTCCGGGAGTGATGCTGATCTCACCGCCCCCCCACCACGACATTTACAGCATCGAGGACCTGGCCCAATTGATTTACGACCTCAAACAGGTCAACCCCCGGGCCAAAATCTGCGTCAAACTGGTCGCGGAAGCAGGCGTGGGAACCATCGCCGCCGGGGTAGCCAAGGCCCATGCCGACGTTGTCCTGATCGCCGGACACGACGGCGGGACCGGTGCTTCGCCTCTTTCCTCCATCAAATACGCGGGCAGCCCCTGGGAGCTCGGCGTGGCGGAAACCCAGCAGGTCTTGCTGCTCAACGGCCTGCGGAATCGCATCACGCTCCGCACCGACGGAGGCATCCGCACGGGAATGGATATCATCATCGCCGCCCTGCTGGGCGCCGAGGAATTCAACTTCGGCACCACGGCTCTCATCGCCCTTGGGTGCGTCTTTATCCGCCAGTGCCATCTCAATAACTGCCCGACCGGCGTGGCCACCCAGGACGAAAAGTTCCGCGCCAAGTTCCGGGGTACTCCGGAGGCGGTGGTCGATTTCTTCAACGCCGTGGCCCAGGAAGTCCGGGAAATCCTCGCCTCCATGGGTGTGCGCAAGTTGGATGAGATCATCGGCCATCCGGAGATGCTGGAAACATTCGTCCCGGCAAATCACCCCAAGGCCGCTTGGATGGACCTTAAGCCGTTGCTCGCCGTGCCGGACATTGATGCCTTGGCTCCCCGCCATCATACTTGGGAACGAAACGACAAGTTGGAGGACCAACCCCTCGATGCCCGCATTTTGCAGGACGCCAAGGACGCTTTGGCCAAAAAAAGGAAAGCCAAGCTCTCCTACAAGATCAATAACGCCCATCGCTCTGTCGGCGCCCAACTCAGCGGAGAGATTGCCTATCGTTATGGGGATGAGGGCTTGCCCGAAGGCAGCATTACCCTCAAGTTCGACGGCACCAGCGGCCAATCCTTCGGCGCCTTTCTTGTGAACGGGGTGAAACTCACCCTGCAGGGCGAAGCCAATGACTACGTCGGCAAGTCGATGTCCGGAGGTGAGATCGTCGTCATTCCCGCCAAGGGCATCAGTTTTGATCCGTCCATAAATTCCATCTGTGGCAATACCTGCCTTTACGGAGCCACCGGAGGCAAACTCTTCGCCTACGGAAGGGCCGGCGAGCGCTTTGCCGTCCGCAACAGTGGCGCCACCGCGGTGATTGAAGGTGTGGGAGACCACGGTTGCGAGTACATGACCCGGGGCACGGTGGTGGTGCTTGGACCCACCGGAAAGAATTTCGGAGCCGGCATGTCCGGAGGACTGGCTTACGTCCTGGATGAGGATGGCAGTTTCGAAAAACGTTACAACCCGGGGATGGTCGGCTTGGAGAGATTGTCCGGTGGGGAAGACGACAAGACCCTGCAGGCCCTCATCTACCAACACTTG
>RGGS01000327.1 GCA_010024525.1 Verrucomicrobiota bacterium
GCAGGTCTCATGTTTTGGTCCAGTGGCTGGTGGCCCATGGCCATCTTCCCGTAAAGGGACGAATTCTGGACGTGGGGTGCGGCCGCGGTGCCTTTCTCCGGGCATTCTGGAGTTCCTTCCCTGCTTGGGAGCTCTATGGGAGCGAGGTAGATGGTCGGAATAAGGTTGTTCTAGAAACCATACCGGGATTCCGTAGCCTGCAAACCCAAGGGATCACCCATCTCAACGGTGAATACGAAATGGTTTCCATGGTTCACGTCCTTGAGCACATGGAAAATCCGGTGACCGCCTTGGCTGCCTTAAGGCAAAAGGCGAAAAAGGGTGCGCGCCTGCTGCTTCAAGTCCCCGACTGGCAGAGCAATCCTTTCGTTTTAGCGATTGCCGATCATGCCACCCATTTTACGGCCGATTCCCTCAAGCAGGTGGCGGAGGCCGCAGGTTGGAAAACCCTGTTGCCGGTGACGCGGGTAGTCGCCAAGGAATTGACGCTGCTGGCAGAGGCGAGTTCTCCGGCCGAAATGGAAAAACGCCCCGCCCGTCCGGAGGAAAAGTTATTGGCCTCCAGGCTTGCCTGGCTGGAAGGGGTGCGACAGCAGGCTGAGAGAATCTCCGCCGCCTGCGAAAGATTCGGAATTTTTGGGACCGCCGTGGCGGGCACCTGGGTTGCGAATACCCGGCCCAAGCACCTGGAGTTCTTTGTCGACGAGGACACGAACAGGATCGGACGGAGGCATCTAAATTTACCGATTATGTCCCCGGAAAAGATTCCCGCCCGTGCGGAGGTCTTGGTCTGCCTGGCGCCGGAGATTTCTGCCCGCCTGGTGCAAAAATATTCCCATGGACATGTCAAATTCCACAGGGTTGCCCCGCTGGCCGAGCCATGATGTTGGTGGTGGGAGCGGAGGGCCTCGTAGGCCGAGCGCTTTTTCAGGCCTTCAAGGAGTCGGGCGTTCCAGCGGTAGGGACAGGTCGAAAAGGCGGCGGCGATTTGCTTGCCCTGGATTTGGCTCAGCCTGAAAAATTTCAAATCCCGAAAGGAGTCAGGACAGCCGTGCTCTGTGCGGGAGTGGGGGGGCTTGCCGCTTGTGCTTCCGATCCCGTCTTTACCCGGAAGGTCAACGTGCAGGGTTCTGCTTCGCTGGCGCAAGCTCTTGCCCTTCACGGATGCCAAGTTATTTACCTTTCCACGAATCTGGTATTCGATGGGGATCAACCGAGGCCATTTTCCACAGATTCGCCGAGGCCCGGTTGTGAGTACGGAGTTCAAAAAGCCGAACTCGAAAAGCTACTGCAAGGGAAATTCTTTGCCTGCGTTCGCCTAACCAAGGTAATGGAGAGTTTGCGCGGTCGGTTCGGCGAGTGGTTAGCCTCCCTGCGGGCCGGGGAGATCCTGTCGACCTCCGCAAAGCTGCGATTTTCGCCGGTTTCCCTTTCGGAGGTCGTTCGGGCCTTGGCAGAATTCGCCAACAAGTTTTCACCCGGCACCTTTCATATCTCCGGAGATCGGGATTTTTCTTATCAAGAGGCGGCTCTGCTGCTGGCCAAGGCTCATTCCCTGCCAACTGAAAGGGTGACTGGCGATGATCATGCCGGGATGAATTTATTTTTCCGTGCTCCCGGGGGCGGTTGCCTCCAAGTCCAGGCGCCGCCGGGATGTTCGGACTGGCGGTTTGGCCCCTCCTTGTCCACATTGGAGCGGTTTCTGAAGGATCTATAACCGCCCCAATTCAGGCATGAGCACTACCCGTAAAACAGAACATCGGCTTCTGGGATCTGTACCCAAAAACTTTCTATTTCTGTTCACATTGGTTTTTTGTTTGGTTCTGGGAGCTGGCTGGCTTCCGCAAACGCCGTCCCAAGAAGAGCTTTATGGCAGTGGGGGGCGGTTCCT
>RGGS01000328.1 GCA_010024525.1 Verrucomicrobiota bacterium
GGGGGTGGGGGATCCGGAAAGATGATCCCAAGGCAAAGGAGCAACGGGCGGTGAATCCTCCCAGCTCCCCGCCCCCACGAGGATGGTTTCCCTCCCCGGTTGAGAGGGGATGGCTTGGCGAAGGGAAGCCCAGGCGCTGGAGGACTGGAATTGAAGGGGAAATTCCAAAACATGGGAACGGTTGCGGGGTCGGGACCGGTAACGCCGGAACCCGTGATTCAGAAAAAGGCGGTATCCGGCGAGGGGAGAGCAGACCGACTTCTTTTGCAAAGGTCCACCGGCCTCAATGGAGTAGTAGGCCCAAAGAGTGCGGGGAGATTTCTGAACGATCCGGGAGGGGATGGGGACATCAATACCGATCACCAGGTCATATTCGTGCCAGGGAACCTCATCGACGGAGTGGAACAGCCGTCTGGAGGATTCGAGTTCTCGGACTTCGGACATCCGACGCTGAAAGGAAGCTTCCGGATCCGGATCCGTGGAAAATTTTTCCCGCCACAAATAGGTTTCGGGTTCGGGAGCCTGACGGACGACAAAGTAGTCGGCTCCGAGATCCGCCAGAAAAGAAAAGGGGCCCAAATGGTAACCCGATCGAAGAACCGTGGGGATCCAGGCCCCGGAGGACGATTCGGGGTAAAGCCCCTGATAGGCAGTCTGTTTCACCAGAGCGATCCGACGGGAACGCCAGAAAGCCAAGGCGTCTTGGACCCGGGAGGAGGAGGTTTCGCCCGGGTTTCCATGAATTTCGGCCCAGTTGAGCAAGCTTCGAGGGAGAAAAATGCCGAGGTCTTCCCATTTCTGGGAAAGAGTGTAAAAACTCCCAAGCGCATGCCTATTTGCCATGGAGCAGATTAGAGAAAGGCGAGACGAGTTCGAAAGAAAAGAACATGTTTTTTAGTTTATTTCTCCATCGTTGGCTCCGCTCTCTCCGGGGGTGGGCATACCGTAGAATTCCCCCGACCCGCAAGGAATGGAGCCTAAAAAGGTTTGCCGGGTACGAACGGCGCTGGAATCTGGAAATCGAAGGGTTCACCAAAGAGGGATTTTTCAGAATTCTGCAAAAGAACATTTTGGCCAGGGTTCGATCCGGTGACTTTTATGAACTGGTGGCGGGAGACGGGCAGGTGGGGAGTTTGGGGATCTGGTTGGAGAGGAGAGGCGGGTGGCGAGTGGAAGCATGGGAACACCGGGCTTATCCGTTGGCGGCTTTCCGGGAAAACCGAACAAAAACGAAAATCCATGGGGAGCGGTTGACGAATTGGGGGGAGAAGGAAAGGAAAGCCAATCCGGCGGGGATCACCAGCCGCGGCATGAGGGAGAGTGCCGGGATTTGCCGTGAAATCCGAAAGGGGGGGATCCGTCCAGGCTTTGTAGGGATCTGGAATCCCTCCCGCCGTCCGGTTTGGATGCATCGACTTGGCCGGGCGGGATATCGGCTGGAGCTCATTTATGAGCGGATGGAGTTTTACCGGGACCGACGATGAGAAAGGTGGCTTTTCATTCCAACACGATGTCCCTGCGAGGGTCGGAAAATGCCCTTTGGGACTATGCGAACTTTAACGAAACAATTCTGGGGAATCAGTCGGTCATCTGTCATCCGGCAGGGCTTGAAAGTGCGGAGAATCCCACCTTTGCGAAATGGAAGGCCAGGTTCCCCCTGATTCCCTATCGCACGCGGAACGAACTTGGTCGGAAGCTCAAGGAAAGCGGGATCGGAGTATTGTACCAAATCAAGCCGGGGCCTTATGACGGGTTTGTCATTCCCGGCGTAAAGAACTGCATCCACTCGATGTTTTTGAGCGATGAATTTCACGGGGATCGCTTTGCCTATGTATCCCGTTGGGCCTCCCGAGTCATGACGGGCGGAGAAAACTCGGTCGTTCCCCATT
>RGGS01000329.1 GCA_010024525.1 Verrucomicrobiota bacterium
CTATATGAGCAGGAGTCGCCGCAAAACACCCATTGCTGGACATACGACGTGTCGCAGCGAGCGTGAAGACAAAAAAATCTGGCATCAGCGCTGGCGTTCCCGTGAGCGCTCGGCGTAAGTTTGGAATCCGCGCCTATCATTCCGCCCTCGGCTTCCATGCCTTAGTTGGCATGATCTTGGACGATTTTAGGCTCTCGGTTCGCGCTTCATCGGGCCCCTGACAGATCCTCGGAATTGCTCCCTTCGGGGTCGGGTGGATTTGGCCCTCCACGCGCATAACATCCGGCGTTTCCCCGCCGTAGCTTCCGGGGTAGGACCCCGTAGCGAATGCAGCGATGTTCTTCGCTGCATTCTCATCTCGATCATGGACCGCACCGCAGGTGGGGCAAATCCATTTTCTGATCTTGAGACTGAATTCCTTCTGGTAACTCCCGCACGCAGAACATGTGCGGCTGGTCGGGGCGAATCGATCCGCAAAAAGGACGATACCTCCCATAGAAACGCTTTTGTATTCGATCTGACGTCGAATCTCACCAAAGCCCGCGTTCGATAGGCCCCGGTTGAGACCTGCCTTCTGGGCCACATTTGAACCCGGAGCCTCCGGAGTGCCTTTGGCCGAGGTCATCATCCCTTTGACATGGAGGTCTTCGAGGCAGATGACACCGTAGTTTTTGGCCAGGTGGGTCGTGAGCTTGTGTTGGGTATCTCGCCTTCCGTCACTGATTCGGCATTCCAGACGATTGATCTGTTGCCGTTGCCGAATCCAGCGCCTCGATTTCTTTTCCCCCTTTCGGGAGCCGACCTTGCGACTCAGGCAGCGTTGAAGGTGCTTCAATCGTCTGCGGCGTTTCCTCTCCGCCTGATGGACCTGTCGCGATTCGCCGGTCGAAAAGACCGCAAGCGTCTTCACGCCCAGATCTACGCCCACGATACGATCATTGACAGAAGCCGGCATCCATTCCAGCGTGACACTCACCTGGAAGGCGATGAAGTAGCGACCGCAGCTGTCCCTTGAGAGCGTCAGCATCTTGGGCTGCTCCATGGGTATTCTTTCAGGCTGAGCCACCTTGATAATGCCAAACCCTGGGAAGAGAATCTTCTGATCTGCCCAGGCTGCCGCCTTGTCCTTGTGTCTTGGATCGAGGGAGGACTGGATGGAGCACGCCATTCGTCTTCTATGCGGCTTGGGGTGGCGGGCAACACCCTTGAAGAAGCGCTTAAAGGCTTCATCCTGCGCTCTAAGGGTAGCCCCCAATGGCCCTGAAGGGACTTCAGAGAGCCAGGCGGTTTCGGGTTGTTTCTTCCATTGCGTCACCACACGACTGAAATCAATCGGGGTATCCGCGCGTTCGACGAATCCAGCCTTCTTGGCTTCATAGGAGGCTTTGATGTGTTCGAGCGATCGGTTATAGACAAACCGGCAGGCGCCCTCCGTTCGGGCAAAAAGGCGCTTCTGATCCTGGGTCGGATAGACTCTGATTTTGAAGGCGCGATGGACTGTGTTCACAGGCGCTAATTTAGCGTCTGCAATCATGCTCCGTCAATCACTCAACTGCGTTAAAACACGTGCCTTTTCATCGGAATGGTGAGAAATACACCCCAAACGTCATCCCCGTCCCAACCATAGGTTGGGCGCTCACACGAGAGAATAAATTGCGGATGAAACGGCGCGGATCAATACCGAAAATGCCCTCGAACGCCCTGCGACGCAATGGCTCTCCGTCTCGGGGGTCGTCGTGCTTCCGTGCACTCCTTCGAGGTCATGACCGTTTCGGCCTCATCAATGGCGAGGGCGTTCGCACGTGTTAAAAGTCACCGGGGCTCCGGTAAGACATTGTGCAAATATTTCGGGTCCGCCTTTAGGTGCGCCTATGCGAAGAATCGCTCCA
>RGGS01000330.1 GCA_010024525.1 Verrucomicrobiota bacterium
TGGTGAAATTGTTGGCCAGCATAGGGGTAAAACTCAGGATCAAGTCGGTGGAGTTGGTGGTGGCCAGCGCAAACGTGCCCCCGCCCGAGTTGGCAAAGCCACCCGTGCCGTTGGTGGAGGCGGTGTTGATGTTGAAATAACTAGCGTTGAAATTGGTGATCCCCCCCGAAAACGTGCCGATCGTCCAGGTGTAGGGTGTGGCAAAGCTAAAATTGGTTGCGGACCCGTTCGCATCGGGGTTGATCCCGGACAGGGACCAGAGATTGAGGTTGAACTTGGAATTGGCATCGGCCGTGATGTTCAGGCTGGTGCCGCTGAGCAGGTCGTATCCCGTGCCAGCCGCCCCGGTGGCATCGTAAATCTGCCAGTTGTAGTTTCCTCCCCCCCCAAAGGTCACCGCTCCCACCGTCAGCGTCCCCGGGCTGTTACCGGGGTTGATGGTGCCCCCGCTGTTGACCGTCACCGCCCCCAGGGAGCCGGACCCCATCAGCGTGCCGCCGCTGTTCACCGTCAGCGCGCTGCTCGTGTTCGTGCCGTTATACACCAGGGTGCCCGCGTTCACCAGCGTCGCCCCCGTGAAGGTGTTCGCCCCGGAGAGAATCAACCGGCCCGTGTTGGTTTTCGTCAGTCCGCCGGCCCCGCCGATCGCCCCGGCATAGGTGTTCGTCCCGGCCTCGTTGACCGTCAGGGTGACCGCCCCCCCGTTCAGGGTGGTGGTCCCGGCGCCGCGCAGGGAGCCGATCGTCTCGCTGCTGTCCACCTGCAGCGTGCCGGCGGTGTTGGTGATCGCGGCGGTGTTGGCGATGGCGCTCCCGCCGGACAAGGCCAGCGTGCCGGCGCCGATCACCGTGTCGTTCGTGTAGGTGTTGGTTCCCGAAAGGGTCAGGGTGTTGTTGTTGCTCTTGGTCAGGGTGCCTGATCCGCTGATCACGTTGGAGATGGTGATGGCATCCGAACGGTTGACCACCAGGGCGCTGTTGTTCGTCACGTTGCCCGTGCCCAGCTGGCCGCTCGTGCCCCCCGCCCCCACCACCAGCGTGCCTGCCGTGATCGTCGTCCCGCCCGTGTAGGTGTTGTTCCCACCGAAGGTCACCGTCGTCCCGGCAGCGTTGATAATCAGGCCGCTGGTGAAGTTGGTTGGGTTGGCTGCGCTGCTGATCACCCCGTTGATCGTGGTGTTCCCGCTGCCGGCCAGCGTCAGGTTCCGGCTGGTGGATTGGCTAGCGTTGCCCAAGGTCAGGTTCGAAAGGGTCAAGCCGCCGGCCAGGTTGTTGGTCAGGGTCAAGGAGCTAGCGCCCATCGTGAAGGCGTTGGTGAAGGAGGCCGAGCCGCTGCCGGTGATCATGGAGCTGGAGGTAACCGTGCCCGCATTGCTGAAGATCATGGCGCCGCCGCCCACGTCAAGCGTTCCGCCGCTGAAGCTCAGTGTGCCGCTGCCCACCGCCGCCACATTGGTGATGACCACCGTGCCTTCGCCCAAGGTCAAGCCACCGCTGAAGGTGTTGGCCCCGTAAAGATTCAGCGTCCCGCTACCTTCCTTTTGGAGGATCCTGCTGCCCGAGGCATTACTGACGATCCCGGAGATCGTGATCATGCCATTGGTGACAGTAATTCTGCCCGTTCCACTCAGGGCGATATTGCCGGTCAAGCTCGCGGCGTTGGCGGAGGAATTATAAATGAACCCGCTGCTGGAGACCCCGGACCCGGTTCCGGTGATGTTTTCCGCCACGCCGGTCTGCCCGTTCAGGTCGAGCGCCCCGAAGTTATTGATCGTGGTGCCACCATTGGTCGCACCCAGCCCCGCCGCGTTGCCCAATCGGATAATACTGTTCGAAGCGATGGTCGTGGCCCCCGTGTAGGTGTTCGCCCCGGAGAGAAT
>RGGS01000034.1 GCA_010024525.1 Verrucomicrobiota bacterium
CCAAGGGACTGGCCGCCCTACCAAGCCCAGAACATTCAGCAGCTCAAAGCTCAACCAGTGAAATCGTTTTGGTTTTTTGATTCCAATCGTGAATCTGCCGATCCGCGGTCACGAGGGGCATTTGCAAAACCAGGGCCGTGGCGACAATCAAACGGTCGGCCGGATCGCCGTGGAAATCATCCAAACGACTGCCGCGAACGCTGATCTCGGCTGACAAAGGCTCCATCTCGACGGGCGATTCGAGATTGCAGGCCAACCAGGTCTCGAGATCGGGCAGGAGTTTTAGTCGCCCCTTGGCTGCAAGCATCGCCGTTTCCCAAACGCTGATCGCCGGCAACAAAAGACGTCCCGCATATTCCTGCAATTTCCCCGCCCGCTGGTCCCCGGCCGCCATCCAAATCCAAGCGTGGGTGTCGAGAACGAGGGCCGGTGTCCGCTCAAACATCGGCACGCCACCGATCTCCCGTCGAAAGCAGATCGCCCTTAATTTCCGTCTGCTTGGATGAACGCCCAAAAAGAAGCTTCTCGTTGGCCGCACCCACGGGAACCAGTTGGGCCGCCACCCGGCCGGAACGAGTGATCACCACTCGGCACTTTTCCCGCTGCACTTTTTCAACAATCCCAAGGCACTTGGCCTTAAACTGAGTCACGGTTATATTCATAAAATGACCATAGAATGACTATGGTCATTTTCAACAGAAAAATCGATTGGTTCCACAAAAAGGTAGGGCGACGTGTCTCACGCCGCCTTATCGAACGGTGGCTCGCCCATTTCACCACGAGGCGACCAAGGGACTGGCCGCCCTACCAGAGCGAACCATCCTTCCAAACCACCATTGTCAGGATCCCTCTTTCTTTCTTCCGAACTGTCGGTTTTTTTTCTACGCTTCCCGGCTCATGTCCGCGCCCCAAATCAACGTTTCCGATGTCGCCTCCCTCGCCCGACTGACTCTCACCCCTGAAGAAACGGCCAAATTCTCCTCTCAGATTGGACAGATCCTTTCCCACATGGATTCCCTGAAGCAGATCGAGACCGGCAACGTTCCTGAAGTCACACCCCCGGCCCAACCCAATCTCCGTAAGGATGAGCCCACTCCTAGCCTCAGCCTCCAGTCCGTCCTCTCCAACGCTCCCGCCCAGGCCAACGACCTGATCGTGGTCCCCAAAATCGTCGAATGAGCCTGGCCCACGAATCCATCGCCTCGCTCCGCCGGCGCCTGGCCTCCAAGGAAATTCACTCCCGCGACATTGTCCGCGACCTCCTGCAGCAGATCGATGCCCGCGAAAAAACGATCCACGCCTACACCCATCTCGATCGCGAAGCCGCCTTGGCCGCCGCCGACAAAGCCAATTCTTCCCTCCCCCTCGGTGGAATTCCCATCGCCATCAAGGACAACCTCAACGTTCTCGGCGATCCCTGCACCTGCGCCTCCAAAATTCTCGAGGGATACAAAGCCCCCTATGACGCCACCGCCATCGCCCGCCTTCGCCAAGCCGGGGCCGTCCTCCTGGGCCGAACCAACATGGACGAATTTGCCATGGGCTCCTCGACCGAAAATTCCGCCCTCGGCATCACCCGCAATCCTTGGGACAGCAGCCGGATCCCCGGCGGCTCCTCGGGAGGTTCCGCTGCCGCCGTTGGAGGAAGAATTGCCCTCGCCGCCCTGGGCTCCGACACGGGTGGCTCGATCCGCCAGCCGGCCGCCCTTTGCGGATGCGTGGGACTGAAACCCACCTACGGCCGAATCTCCCGCTACGGCCTCGTGGCCTTCGCCTCTTCGCTCGACCAGATCGGGCCTCTGACCCGCACGGTGGAAGATTCCGCCATTCTTCTCTCCGCCCTGGCCGGCCACGATCCCCACGACAACACCACCGACCTGCGAAAACCGGAAACCTTCCTCACTGAAAAATCGGGATCGGTCAAAGGCCTCCGTGTCGGGATCCCCAAGGAATATTTTATCCCCGGCATGGACGCCGAGACCGAAGCAGCGGTCCGTCAATCCGCCGATTGGTTCAAGAAAAACGGCGCCACTTTGGTGGACGTATCTCTCCCACACACCCCCTCGGCCATCGCCGTGTACTACATTCTCGCCACGGCCGAAGCCTCGGCCAACCTCGCCCGCTTTGACGGAGTCCGATACGGCCGCCGGGCCGCGGATCCGCGCGATGTGCTCGATCTTTACCATCGGACCCGCTCCGAGGGTTTCGGCCCCGAAGTCAAACGCCGGATCATTCTCGGGACCTTCGTCCTCAGCGCCGGCTACACCGACGCCTACTACCGCAAAGCCCAGAAAGTCCGCGGTATGATCCGGCAGGATTTTGAAAAAGCCTTTGCCTCTTGCGACCTCCTTCTCACCCCAACCAGCCCGGAGCCGGCCTTCAAACTCGGCGAGCGCACCCAGGATCCTCTCAAGATGTATCTAGCCGACGTCTTCACCATTTCGGTGAATCTGGCCGGGAACCCGGCCATCTCCCTGCCCTGCGGTTTTACGAAATCCAATCTCCCGATCGGCCTGCAGTTGATCGGTCCCCGCTTTGGGGAGGAAAAAATCCTGCAGGCGGCGCACGCCTATGAGCAGGGCCACGATTGGCACCAGAGGTTGCCCCCGGCATGAGCTCGTCTTCCAAATGGGAAGCGGTGATCGGCCTCGAGGTGCACGTTCAGGTCCGCACCCGCACCAAAATGTTTTGTGGATGCGTCAATCAATACGGCGACCCCCAGAACACCCATCTCTGCCCCGTCTGCCTGGGCCTGCCCGGCAGCCTTCCCGTCCCCAACGAGGAGGCGATCCGCAAAACCATCCTCACCGGTCTGATGCTCGGTTGCCAAATTGCCCCGGTCGCGCGGTTCGATCGCAAAAACTATTTCTACCCCGACATGCCGAAGAATTATCAGATCAGCCAGTACGACGATCCCCTCTGCGCCGGTGGCGGCGTGACGCTGGATCCCTTTCTATTCCCCAAGGAAATTCAGGAAAGCGACGAGGCCAAGGCTGGCCGAAAGATTCGCCTGGTCCGCATCCACCTCGAGGAGGACGTGGCCAAGTCGTTCCATTTTGAGGACCGCAGTGGCATCGATTTCAACCGGGCGGGTACTCCCCTGATGGAAATCGTCTCCGAGGCCGACCTGCGCTCGCCGGGGGAAGCCTTCTCGTTCCTCGGCTCCCTCCGCCAGATTCTCCTCGCCGGCAACGTCAGCGATGCCGACATGGAAAAAGGGCAGATGCGTTGCGATGTGAACGTCTCGGTCCGACCCGTCGGCCAAAAGGAGTATGGCACCAAGGTGGAGCTGAAAAATTTGAACTCCATCAGCGGGGTCCGCCGGGCCCTGACCTACGAAATCGCCCGCCAGATTGCCGCCTGTGAAAAAGGCGAGGCCATTGCCCACGAAACGCGGCGTTGGGACGACGAAGCCGGAGCCACTTTTACCATGCGGACGAAGGAGAAAGCCCATGACTACCGCTACTTCCCCGAGCCGGATCTTCTGCCCGTCCGGACGGACCAGGGATTAGCAGACTCAGCCCGAAAGCTGGTTCCCGAACTTCCCTCCGAACTCCAAACCCGGTTGGCCCGGGATTTCGGGGTAACCCCATATCAGGCCAGCGTGCTGACATCCGATCGGATTCTTTGTGGCTATTACGAAAAGGCGGCGGCCGGCACCCCAAACAAGGCCTTGGTGGCTAACTGGATCCTCAACGACTTTCTCTCTACCCAACCTGACCCGTCCACCACTCCGGTGCGTCCTGAATTTTTCGGGGAGCTGGCTGATCTCGTGGCTGGGGGCGCCATCAACAGCGCCCAGGCCAAAAAAGTTTTCACCGAATTGATGGCCAGCCCCACCTCCCCGAGGGAGATCGTCAAGAAACTGGGCCTGGAACAGATCTCAGACTCCTCCGCCCTTTCCGCCTATTGCGATGAGGCGATCGCGGCCAATCCCCGCAGTGTGGAGGATTACAAAGCGGGCAAGATGAACGCGATCAACGCCCTCAAAGGCTTTGTGATGAAGAAAAGCCAGGGGAAGGCCAACCCGGCGCAGGTGGATGAGATTCTTCGTTCGAAACTTTCCGCCTAGACGGTTGCCCTTCCCCCCACCTTCGGCGATCCTTTGACTTAGCCATGATCTCCAACGAAGCCTACGTCCTTGAGCTTCTGCAAAATTCGGGGGTGGTCTCCCCGGACGAGATGGCGGCCTGCCAGCAGGACGCCGCGACGCTGGGCCAGACCACGATGGAGAGCATCACCAAAAAAGGGCTCCTGACGATGGAGCAGATCCTCGAAATCGTGGCCAAGGATTGCGGAATGGAGTTCGAGGCCGCGATCGAGCATGTGGAGGAGGATGTTCTCTCCTCAATCCAGCCGGCCGACAGCCGCCGCTATCACGCCCTTCCCCTCCGCAAACTGCCCTCCGGGTTGCGGGTGGCTATTCCCGATCCCCTCGACTTCGAAACGCTCGATGCCCTGCGGTACCTGCTCAAGACCGACCTCGAGCCGGTGGTGGTCCCCTTGAACAAGATCGACGAGGCCATCACCAAGTATTTCGGCAAAACGGATGAATCGCTCCAGACCCTCATGGCCAACATGGATGGAAGTGAGTTGGAGGTCAAAGGCCCGAATGCCGAAGGCGGCGAGGAAACCGCCGAGGGCGATGCCCCGATTATTCGCATGGTGTATGGGCTGATTCTCGAGGCCCATCGCCTGCGAGCCAGCGACATTCACATTGAGCCGCTCGAAAAAAGGCTCCGCCTCAGGTACCGGATCGACGGAAACATGCAGGAGATGCGGGATCCTCCCAAGCGGCTTCAATCCAGCATCATCAGCCGGATCAAGATCATGTCGAACATCAGCATCGCGGAAAAGCGTCTGCCGCTCGACGGTCGCATCGCGCTAGCCACCTCCGACGGACCCACGTTGGATCTGCGCGTTTCCACCGTGCCCACCATCCACGGGGAATCCGTGGTCATGCGAATCCTCGACAAAAAGAACCTCATGCTGGGCCTGCCGGAACTGGGATTTTTTGCCGACGATCAGGCCATCCTCGAACGGACAATTAATTTTGCCGATGGTATCTTTCTGGTCACCGGGCCGACAGGATCCGGCAAATCCACCACGCTCTACGCCTGCTTGAACACGATCAATAAACCGGACCGTAAACTCATCACGGTTGAGGACCCGGTGGAGTACCAGTTGCCCGGGGTCAACCAGGTGGCGGTGAACACCGAGATCGGGATGACCTTTGCCGCCGCCCTCCGGGCCATGTTGCGGCAGGCTCCCAACATCATCATGGTGGGTGAGATCCGGGACGTGGAAACCGCCTCCATCGCTATCAACGCCTCCCTCACCGGCCACTTGGTCTTCTCCACCCTCCATACCAACGATGCTCCCAGCGCCATCACGCGTCTGGTCGACATGGGGGTGAAACCGTTTCTGGTATCCTCCTCCATCCGGGCGGTGCTGGCCCAACGTCTCGTGCGTAAAATTTGCCCGGAATGCAAGGAGCCTTACACCCCGACCGAAGTGGAACTTCGGGCGCTGAATCTGACCGCCGCAAGCCTGGCACAAGCCCGTTTTGCCAAGGGCAGAGGATGCGACCGCTGCCGCGGCACCGGGTACAAGGGGCGGGCCGGCATCTTCGAAATTTTCACCGTCGACGACGAAATCCGCCATCTGATCAACGAGGGAGCCCCCGTCTCCAAAATCCGCCAGCGGGCCCGGGATCTGGGCATGCGAACCCTCCGGGAGGATGGAATCCGCAAGGTGGTTTCCGGCATGACCACGCCCGAAGAAATTATTTCGGCCACCATGGCCGACAAGGATTGATCATGGATCCGCGTTTTCTTCTGCCTTTTCTTGAGGAACAGCAGATCCTCTCCTCCGAACAGTCCCGCGAGATTTCCGAGGAGCTGAGCCGGACGGGCAAACCGATCGAGACGGTTTTAGCCAACTTCGGCATCATCCAGATGCCCCAGATTCTGGAAAAGATCTCCGATAGCCTGGGACTGCCCCTGGTTTTGGATTTATCCAACCTCGAGTTGAGTCCCGAACTGCTGGCCCGGATCCCGCCCCACACCGCCCGTAATGTGGGGGCACTTCCCCTCGCGGCAGACGAAACCACCCTCACGGTGGCGTTGACCGATCCCTTGGCCACCCAGGCCCTGGAGGATCTCCGTTTTGCCACCGGAGCGGAAATTTCCCAGGTCGTGGCTCCGCCCGAAAAAATTCTCCCGCTGATTGAAAAACATTACGGGGCCGCCGAGGCCAACATTGATGACATTCTGACGGAGCTCGAGAACGCGCCGGAAGCCGCGCTGGCCTCGGAGGGCGTGGACCTCAGCGAAGCTGGCAGTGCCCCGATCATCAAATACGTCAACACCATCATCGCCCGCGCCATCCAGGCCAAGGCCAGCGATATTCATTTCGAACCTTTCGAGAAGGAATTTAAAATCCGTTACCGCGTCGACGGCGCCCTGTATGAAATGGCCCCGCCCCCGCGTCGTTTGGCCATCCCCGTCACCTCCCGCATCAAGGTCATGGCCAACCTGAACATTGCCGAGCGCCGGGTTCCGCAGGACGGCCGCATTCAGACGTTGTTGGCAGGACGACAAGTCGATCTGCGTGTCTCCACCCTGCCCACCCAATACGGCGAAAGCATCGTCTTGCGGGTCTTGGACCGCTCCGTCGTCAATCTCGATCTGGAAAAACTGGGCATCCCCAAACATATCTACGACTACATTTGCGAGACCCTGGAAAAGCCCAATGGTATTTTCATCGTCACGGGCCCGACTGGATCCGGCAAAACCACCACCCTTTATTCCTGCCTGGGACGGGTCAACACCATCGACACCAAGATTCTCACCGTGGAGGACCCGGTGGAATACGAGTTGGAGGGAATCATCCAAGTCCCGGCCAACGAGGGCATCGGTCTGACCTTTGCCCGCGCCTTGCGGGCGTTCCTCCGTCAGGATCCCGACAAAATTCTGGTGGGAGAGACCCGGGATTTGGAGACCGCGCAAATTGCCATCCAAGCCAGCCTCACCGGTCACTTGGTCATGACCAGCTTGCACACGAACGACGCAGCTGGAGCGGTCACCCGGCTTCTCGACATGGGAGTGGAGCCCTTCCTCATCGCGGCCTCGATGGAAGGCGTGCTGGCCCAACGGCTTCTGCGAAGAATCTGCAAGGACTGCCGCACTCCTTTCCAACCCAAGGAAGAGGTTCTCTCTCAAATCGGTCTGACCGCCTCCGAAATCGGAGACCGCCCCTTTTATTTCGGCAAGGGCTGTGAAAGCTGCAACGGGACGGGGTACCGTGGGCGAGTGGGTATTTATGAACTCTTGGATATCCGCGAGCCCATCCGACAGTTGATTAATGAGCGTGCACCGTCCGTGGTCATACGGCAAAAAGGGATCGAACTGGGTATGTCCACCTTGCGCCAAGACGGCATCCGTAACATTCTGGAAGGTCACACGACCCTGGAAGAAGTCCTGAAGTACACCTAACCATGCCCCTCTTCGCTTATTCGGCGGTCGACGCCAAAGGAAAAACCCACCAGGGAACCTTGGAGGCCAATAGTGCCTCCGATGCGGCGGCCGCCGTCAAAAAACAGGGCATGTTTCCCACGAACATCGCGGAAACCGCGGCCGAAAACGCCAAAGCCAAGGCCAAGGGATCCTCCTTCAAGTTTTCCTTTGGAGGCGGAGGCGCAGGGACTGGCAAAGTGCCTGCCAAGATTCTCACCGTCTTTACCCGCCAGCTCTCCACCCTGATCAGCGCGGGCCTGCCCCTGCTGCGCAGTCTGCGAACCTTGGGCAAACAGGAAAAAAACCCGAACCTACGCAAGATCATGGCCAGCTTGGCCGAATCGGTGGAGGGAGGCACAACGTTCTCCGAGGCACTGGCCCAGCACCCCAAAGCATTCAACAAGCTGTACGTAAATATGGTCAAAGCCGGAGAGTTGGGCGGCGTGCTGGAGGTCGTTCTCACCCGCCTGGCGGAGTTTGCGGAAAAAAGCCAGCGGATCCGGGGCAAGGTCACCTCGGCCATGGTCTATCCCCTCGTGGTGTTGACGATTGCGGTGGGAATCGTGACCTTTCTGATGCTGTTCATTGTGCCCAAGTTTGAGGCCATTTTTAAGGACATGTTGGGCGGGCGTCCCTTACCCCTGATCACCCAAATCATCATGGACCTCAGCCGGTTTATCCAAGGCAACTTTCTCCTCATCGCTGGAATGATCACCGTGGCCGTGTTTGCGATTCGCTTTTCCCTTCGACTTCCCGGAGTTTCCACCGCCGTCGACGAATACAAACTCAAACTCCCGCTTTTCGGGGACATGCTGACCAAGACCTCGGTGGCTCGCTTCAGCCGAACCTTGGGAACCCTGGTTTCCTCCGGGGTACCCATTCTCCAAGCCCTGCAAATCACCCGCGACACCGCCGGCAATGCCCGCGTGAGCTCCGCCATCGAAAATATTCACGATAACGTGAAGGAGGGGGAATCCATGGTGTCGCCCATGGAAGCGAGCCGGATATTTCCTCCCATGGTCGTGTCCATGGTTCAGGTGGGTGAGGAGACCGGGCAGCTTCCCGACATGCTCACCAAGGTGGCCGATGTGTTCGAGGAGGAGGTCGATACCGCCGTGGCAGGCCTCACCTCCCTTTTGGAACCCGTGATGATCGTCATGCTGGCATTGATTGTCGGAACCATCGTGGTGGCCCTCTTTCTCCCGCTCATCACCATCATCCAAGACCTGACGGCCGGCGGAGGGTAGGCTCGAAAAAAAGATTTTTGTGCTGGAGGTGGTTGTTTGCCGTTGCGGGGAGGATCTGAGTTGGACCAGGAATCTGCCGCGGGACATCCGCCTCACCGTCTACGATAAAACTCCGGCGCCGGCCGGACCTTGGCCCGGTTCCATCCCCCTGCCCAATGTCGGTCGGGAAGCCCACGCGTGGCTCCACCACCTTTCCGAACGCTACCACACCTGTCTCTTATACACATCT
>RGGS01000331.1 GCA_010024525.1 Verrucomicrobiota bacterium
TAGCTTTCATGTTGCGGGCATTCCTATTCCTCACCCTTGTTTCCACGGCCTTTCTCCGTGCTGAGGGACCCGCAAATGCCTCTGAGGCATCGGATAAAGACGAGGCCCAGTCCTCTCCTTTGCTTACCTCGGATCAGATCATGGAGAGGGAGATTGATCGCCGGAAAGAAACATCTCTCCGCTGGGATGAGATGCTGGTTTTGGCCGAAAAACTCTACACCGCTGGTGAATGGAAGCATGCCCAGGCCAAGTTCCGTTTGGTCATGGCCGAATCCAGAGGGCTCCCTTATGCCTCGGGTTACTATCGGAGAGCGCAGCTTGGGGCGGCCAAGTCCCTGGCGGGAGAAGCGCTCGACATGGAAAGGAACGGTAAAATGGGCGAGGCCGCGATCCTCATGAAGCAGGCCGAAGAACTGGATCCCGAAAATCGGGCATTGTCCATTCAATCAGCCAACTTGCAGGAAAAGTCGGTTCTCCAAAGTGGCGTTGCGGTGACGAATACCGTCGTTACAGAGGAGTTGCTGACCCAAACAGCGGACATCAAGAAACTGCTTACTTTGGCGGATCAATTAACGGAAACCGGTCAGTACAGGGTTGCTCGGGAGCGCTTGAATGATGTTCTGCGCATCGACCCCTATAACCAGGCGGCTCGGGCAAAGATTGAGATTCTGGAAAAAAAGCGGTTGGCGATCGCGGATGTTCGATACCGTGCCAGTAGGGAGAAGGCTTTGGCGGAGGTTACGGAGGCGTGGTTGCCTCCACCCCCGGCGAAGGTTGATGCCAGAAGAATGAGATCTTCAGGGGTCGCAAGCGGTTCGAATGCAGCTGAGGTGTTAAAGGCGCTTTCCAGCATCACCATTCCGGAAGTCGTCTTTAATGAAAAGCCGATCCGTGAAGCGGTCGATGAACTCCAGCGGTTAAGTGAGCAAAACGACCCCAATCACAAGGGGTTAAACTTCGTCCTCAGGTTGCCAACCAAAGTAGAGGGCAAGGAAGATCCGGAAGGCGCGACGGTGAGCCTCGAATTGCAGAATGTGAGTTTGCAAACAGCGGTGAAATATCTTTGCGAGCAGGTCAGGGGCATTGACAAGCTGCGGTCCGAGGTGGAGGAAAATGCGGTTCTATTATTACCGGTCACGGAAACCGGCGGGCAATTGGAGACCCGGAGTTACAATCTTCCTCCCAGCCTGCTTGCCAACATCGGGAACACCGAGTCCGATCCTCAAAAACTGGGTGATCAACTACTGGAAAATATCGGTGCCGATGTAAAAATCACCGATGCAAAAGCTGTCTGTTTCCGGGAAACGGGGAGATTGGTGGTCAGAAATACTCCGAATGAGCTTAATAAGATTGAGCAGAGATTGCGCGATGCGCAGGGGGAACCTCCTCAACGGCAATTTGAGGTGGAAACGAAGTTTCTTCAATTCACGGAAAACGATGTCAAAAATTTCACCTTTAACCTTCAAATGGATGGATCCAGTGCCATTCCGGCTCCGGGGCAACCAGGGCAAATTTATTCTCCAGGAAGTGCCAGCGGTGGAACGGATGGTCTTCGCGGGACGGCAGGTTTAAATCCCGGTGGGGCAAGCGCACTGGCTCTACAAGCCTTGTTGGATCCAACCTACCCCCAGTACGCCTCCAATCAGGTGGGGGTAAACGCCACGGTTTTTGGGAAGGGGTTCGCGGCCATTCTGCAGCTACTCCAGAATGCCATTGGAAGGGATTTGGTGGCCTCCCCCCGGGTGACTTTACCTGACGGGAAACAATCCAAGATCGTGATTTGTCGGGAGATGTATTACCCCACGAGTTACACCCAACCCACGGTCCCCA
>RGGS01000332.1 GCA_010024525.1 Verrucomicrobiota bacterium
ATGCTGGAGAGCGCCCATCGAAATCATGAAATCGGACGGGCCAGGGAGTTTGGAATCCGGGTGGGAAAGCCGAAGCCGGACTGGAAGGCGATTCTGCAAAGAAAAGACCGTCTGATCGCGGAGTTTGCCGACTATCGGCGCGAGCAGTTGGAAAAGGGAAAATTCAGCTTTTACCGGGCCAAGGGGCGTTTCAAGGATCCACACCATCTGGCGTTGGAACCTGTGGGGGATGGCGGAATCCCGTCCGAAATCGAGGCGAAGACGTTTTTGGTATCCACCGGTTCCCGGGCCGCCCAACGGAAGATAGCCGGATTGGAGGAGACCGGTTACTGGACGAGCGACGATTGCCTGAAGGCCTCCAAACCGGTGAAGAGCCTGATCGTGCTGGGAGGAAGAGCGGTGGCGATGGAATTTGCCCAATATTACGCCCACCTTGGGGTGAAGGTGACGGTCATCCAGAGAAGCGAAAGGCTGTTGCCTGAATCCGATCCGGAAGTGGGCGAGGTGATGGCTGAGGTATTTCGGCGGGACGGAATGAGGGTTTACTGTGGGACCGAGATTGAGCGGGTCGAAAAAAAAAGAGGCAAGAAGCGCATCACCTTCCTGGAGCGCTCTTTTGGTGGCGGGAAAGGAGCCCAACGAGAGGATGGATTATCGGCTCAAGCTGGAGGTCATCTTCACGTCACCTGAGGTGGCGGGCGTGGGGTATTCCGAGAGGGAGTGCCTGGAAAAGGGGTGGGAGATTGTGACGGCAAGCTATCCGTTCGCGGACCACGGTAAGTCCTTGGTGATGGGGGCCACCGACGGATTTGTGAAGCTGATCTCCTTAAAGGCGAGTGGCGAGATTGTGGGGGCGCAGGTGGTAGGTCCGCATGCGTCGGATCTGATTCATGAACCGATGGCAGTCATGCGTTATCGAGGCACAACCAAGGATCTCGCTGAAATGCCTCATTATCATCCAACCTTATCGGAAATCTGGACCTATCCAGCGGAGGAAATCTTGGAAATCATCCGCGGAAGATCCTGATCGGCACCGCGCTTACCGCAGGCTGATATCCACATCGCGGACGCCTTGGGGACCACGGAGATTTAGCCGTAGACGGCCGCAAGGCGGAAGATAGGTCAGATGGATGTCCCCCTCTTCAAAGGAGTAGTCTTGGAGAACGGAGAGGGCCGCTTTGGCGGATCCTTTTTTGATCCAATCCCAGTCCTGAGGGATACGGTCAACGAAAGCGGCCAAGGAGGGGATCTCGAGCCGGCCGCCGTTTTTAAAGATAAGGTCACCGTAACCGCCACGAATGGTTTTTCCCTCCCCTCCAAATCCGGTCACCGCGGTGACCCGGGAACTGAGACGAACCTGGTCGGGGGTGAGGGCTTTGGTGACAGTGGAGCTATCCATGTCGGTGACGGAGGCCCAAACCAACCAAGGAAGACTCTGCTTGAAATAAATGTCCAAACCTCCGTCGAGTGAGCCTCCCCCCAGGAAGGCGTTGACCTTCCCAAACAAGCCTTGGGGATTTACGGTCAGCGAAAGGGATAGCTTTTCTGCCGTGAGTTTTTTCCAACTAATAGAATCGGCGAAAACAGTGGGGACGATATTGTCGGCCGAGGTTCCGTCGGGGTCCTTGCCAAGGGCAAAATAAAGATTACCCCGCAAGCCATGGACGGAAATATCCTGGGCAGGGTATTCGAGATCGGAGGGAGGAATGGTGAAGGTGGTGGAAAGTTGAATTTCGCTGAAATCACGAAACGAGAGATCTTTTTGGTGGGCGGCAAAATGAATCGGCAAATGCAGGGCGGGTTGGCCATAAAGTGAGATGACCAGGCGTC
>RGGS01000333.1 GCA_010024525.1 Verrucomicrobiota bacterium
CGATAGGTCGAGGAAATGTTATTAGACAGATCAGGGTGATCCATTTGCGTGCCATCATCGACAATGCCGATGGTAATTCCCGTTCCGCGGATCAAGCTTCCTGAGAAGTCTCGCTCCTCCCATACCGGAGTAATACGGGCGTCGGATGCTTTCTTGGCCCCATTCTGGCCCCTTCCCCGGATGTGCCACAGGTTGGGAAAAAGAGGATCATTAGGGAGAAAGGCCGGAGCCACCTTCGGGCTCATCTGCAAGCTGGCGGCATGACCTTTGGACCTTAAAAAAACAGTACCAGAAAGCATTTGCAGCGGGTTTTCGGAAGATAGGACAACGTGGTCGGGTGCGAAGGCGGGAATGCTTTTCACGGAGAAGCCGGCCATGGAAGCATCCTGCAACAGCTTCTCTTGATTCTGGGTTTGAATGACGAGAGTCCTTGAAAGAAGTCGGCGCGAATGTTCGTTCCTAGCTGTGCCCGAAGGATAAAGAATCATCCGGGTGTCTAGGCGGTATTCCGAACTAAGGATTTTTGCTGTCTGGGCCAGGGTTGAGGGTTTTTCGTCACCTAAGACCTTGAGAATTTGCCCCACCCCGTCGGTCGTGGCTTGGTATAGCTCATCGGTGGCGAGGACATAATTTCTTAGGATACCGTCGTTGATGGGAAAGGGTTGGGAGAAGGTTTTGTCGAACTCTGCGGATTCGGCGGGGTCGGGCAGGTCGAGGGTGGAGGAGGAGAGGATTTCGGCAGCATTGATTTCCGGGCCTTGGCGGGGGTTGGACTGACCGAAAACAGCCGCGGGAACAGAGGCAAAAAGAGCCGTCAGGAGCAGGCCGAAAGGCTTGGGGCTCATGAATCTGGAATAGTTATTCACAACAATATGGCAACGAAAATTCGTAATTAAAACAAAGCATGGTTCTTGGGATTTTCAAGGGGAGAGCGGTGAAGGCTGAAGGCGGGCGCCTGAAGACAAAAACCAGATCGCAAAATGGAGGGGGTCAGAGGTGGGGACAGACCAAGGGACAGAGCTGGGGTCAGACCCCATATTCAAATTTCGGAGATTGAAAGAATCTATGTGTTAAATATTAAAAAGTTGATTCAACAGGAGCAGCCCTAGGGATAGTCAGGCCTAAAAGATCTTTGGCTAATCTGCACAAGTTATTGGGTACTGCCCGGGTTTGATCTTGGGATAGGCTTACCACGGTCGAGTTTTAATCCAGATGAGCTGGAGGTGGTGTATCTACTTGCCGTGTGCCGTTTTTGGGACGCTTTGTGTCCAAGCGCAGGAGGGGGATTCCAGTGAGTATGCGTTGCCTTATCCAACACGAAGCCAAGGGCCCAGCGTGGAGTTTGGGCAAGGGTTTCAGAGTGTGGCCCCAAGTATGCCGCGGCCGGCGGATGGGCGGATCAAGGTGGAGCCGAAAGTGGAGTCGCCGGAGGGGGGTGCAGCCAAGGAAGCCGTGGTGACGGCCGAGGTGAAAGCGCTGGTTTTTGTGGAGACCGGGGACGCTGTGAAGTCAGAAGGGGTGGCCGGGGCCAGCGGGATTATTACCGGCATCCGGATCCTGCAGCAGGATGACTTCCGGGAAAAGCTGGCCCCCTTTTTGGGCAAGCCTGCCACCATGGCAACGCTCAACAAAATTTCCCAAGACGTGATCGAGTACTATCGGCGGGAGGGATTTCCGGTGGTCAATGTGGTGGTGCCGAGGCAGACGGTGCGGGACGGCGTCATCCAGTTCGTGGTGACGGAGGCCAAGGTGGGAAAGGTGATTGTGGAGGGGGCGAAGTGGTTCAACCCGGACAAGTTCAAGGACGAGGTGAGCCTGCGGGAGGGGGA
>RGGS01000334.1 GCA_010024525.1 Verrucomicrobiota bacterium
CCTTCCTTGACCTTGGTGCACATCAACGTGAAACCCAATCCATACAAAGCGCCGATGCCGAGAAAAATAGCGCTGAAATGCGTCTCTGCTTTTCCGAAAATGGAGTAGTTGAAGAGGATTCCGGCGAGAAGGCTGAGGGCGCGGAAAAGGCCATAAAAACGGCCCAACATGGGGGCCGGAACAACATCGTTGATCAGCCCTCCAAAGACAGAATTGGCAATGATCGAGGCAAATTCGAACAGTGTCCAAAACCCGCCGAAAAATATCAGGATGCAGGGATACAGCCCGGGGGAGGAAGCCCCCCAGAATTCATGGAGGATCCGGCCGAACCATGGGCAAAAGGCAAGACCCATCATGGATCCGGCAGCGATGGGGGTGGGAATCAGTAGAAAAGGGATGCGCCTTCCCCATGGGCCACGGTGACGGTCACTGCGGTAACTGATGATCGGACCCAGCACCATCGTGAGGGCCTGCGGGAGAGATCCGATCAATACTCCGGTTAGCATGTCGGAGGCGTGGAAGTTTTTCAGCAAAACCTGAACCACCGCGGGAACGGAGCGTTCCTTGAGGGACCAGGCAAAGTCGCCCCAAAGCAACCAAAAGAACAGGACCACCAGTCCGCCGGAGGTGTACGTCAGGGTGCCAGTTGTCCATTTTCCCCGGTCTCCGGACGTGTGCTTATCTGGTGAGGTCACCCGGCGTCATCCTTGGGGAGGGGGGTAGATACCGCTTTGTAATTGCCGTTATTACGACGGGCCAGCTTTTCGAGAAATTTCTTTTCATTTTCCTCGGACATATATCCCACGGTGTGGATTGAGGGAATCGGTGCCCCGTTTTTCTTGTAATACTCCACAGCAACTTCACGTATGCGGGTGATCAATTCATCTTCCTTCATTTCCTTGCCGCTGGTGGCCAAGGCGCGGTTCCCGGCTTTTTTTGCAGGTGGCTTGGGGGCTTCCGGAGGTTTGGGTTCGGGGGGAAGGCCAGGAACTTTGACTTCTTCATAGACGACACCTTTGCCCTCGATGACTTTCTTTCCAATGCCTTTTTCCCGAACCTCCCGCTCTCGGGCCGCTTTTTTTTCCAGAAGATCCTTGTATCGCTCCCGATACCGCTTGATTTCCTCTGTGTAGGATTCGTACTCCTTCCGCCAATCAGCCACCTGTCGCTGATATCGCTCTCTGTCAGTGTCGTCGATTTCGGTCTCCGCCAACTGCTTTTTGGCCTCTTCAGAGAGTTCCGAGAAAGTTTTGGGTGCCTTGCCGTCCGAGATCAGGAAAATGGTATCCGCCAACCCCTCAAAGGCAGCGAGGAGTCCCAAGTCGAGTCGGGTGGCCGCAGAGGAATCCACCCTTCCAAAATTGGAGATACTCGGGCTGTAATTTCCCCTTCCGTTGTTGAGTTTGATGCCCCGGGTTTCCAGGGAGTTGTTGTATTTATCGATGAACTCGGTCCCCGCCTTCTTCTGCTCCCCGTTGGCGGGCACGCTTTTGGTGGAAAAGTTATCCGCCCCAGCGGCGGCAAAACAGATGATGTTAAAATTGGTCTCCGAATCAAGACTGAGGATCATTTTTTTCACCTCGGACTTGATGTGGAGGTCGTCTGTGCGATGTGCTCGGATTGGCGCTCCCGCATTGAGGAATCAGCTTTTCAGGTGAATCCTTGGACTCCCTCAACAGGACCTTTTATTCGACTCCAATCCTCGAAGATGTGATTCTGTCGGTCAGCCATTTCGTGAAATGAACCAGAAAGTAACCGAAGAATTTTCTCAATCAGACCAACCGAAGTTCCGCATCAACG
>RGGS01000335.1 GCA_010024525.1 Verrucomicrobiota bacterium
AAGGATCCGGGGAGTTTGATCCGGGAGATCCGGGCTGGGGAGTTGGAGAAGTTGGAGAAGGAGAGAGTGATCGGCGGGGGGATGATTCCCAAGTGTCGATCGGCGGCCTCGGCTCTGAGGCAGGGCTTGAAGAAAGTGGAGTTTGTGGATGGACGGGTGGCGGGGACGCTGACGAAGGTCGTCAAGGGAGTGGAAAAAGCCGGGACGGTTTTGAGGTTATGAAGTTCGGCAAGGCACCACTCGAGGATTGGGCCTAGTTGAAACAAATCTCAGGCACGCTTGCGGGTTGGTTCATCGAACCCGGCCCACCTATTTTCACAGGCTAAATGAGGATCTCCACTCGAGTGCCGACGGGGATAAGCTCATAGAGCTCAATTACGTCGGCGTTGCGGAGGCAAACGCATCCGGCGCTGGCGGGGGTGCCGATGAGGTCCTCGCGATTGGTGCCGTGGATGTAGATGTAGCGGTCCTTGCTGGTCCGATTGTGGGGCTCTTCACCGTCAAGCCAGAGAATTCGGGAAAGAACGAGGTTCTTATCCTCTCGGGGATCGGAGGGTTTCCAGATGCGGCCGGTGGGTTTGCGTCCGACGAACTGAGTGCCGGATTCGGCGTTGTCGCCGATCTTGAGGCAGACGCGGTGCCAACCGAGAGGGGTTTGGTTGCTGTCGGGTTCAGAGCCGGTCCCTTTTTTGGCAGTAGAGACAGGGAAGGAGCGGGAGACGGAGCCGTCATCGGAGATGACGTCGAGACGCTGGCCGGAGACGGAGACGCGGAGGTGCACGAGATTAGATTAAGATGAAGATGAAGATGAGGGGAGTCCGGAAAATGATGGGTTAAGGATTGGGAGATTCCCGAGGAAGAACAAGGAGTACGGGACCGGGGGTGATTTTCCACCAGTGGCCGGATTTGGAGCGTTCGGCGGGGTTGGTAAAGCGGTACTGGTCCAAGCGAATGCGGAGGAAGCTGCTCGAAGAAAAGCTGGGCTGTCCGGGGGCGAGGAGACCGGTGACCGCGGGGGAACCCGCGTGGAGCTTTTTGACGAACTCAGCGAACCAGGCTGGAAGTTGGCCTCGTTCAGCGGAAAGGGCGGCGAACCACATCTGCCAGTCGAGTCGGGGTTGAAAGGGTGCGATTTGGGGTGGAAGACGATCGGGGGGACCGGCCTTGTATTTGAGCACGATGGTTTGCCACTGGAGTCCGTCGGAACTGCATTCGAGGGTGAGTTCGGGGCGGCGAGTGGTCATGACCGCGAAGAGGCCATAGCCGGAGGTGAGATGCCACGGGGCGAAGATTCTTTCCCAGTCATTAAAAATGGGGACGGCGAAGCGAGGGATCAGGCCGGTGGTTGCCCACAGCATGGGAAATGAAAGGGAAAGTTGGATCGCGGCAGCGATGGAGCTGAGAAAGCGCCACGGAACGGGGGTCGGGGGTAGAGGGATTATTTTACGCTGTAGAAAAAGGGGCCAGTACCGGTTTTCAATGAGGGTGAGGGAGAGGGCGGCGGTGAGGAGGTTGAAGTAGGCGTAGTTTCCGGTAAGCGCGATGAGGATCATGAGGGAGAGAAAACCGAGGGAGGCGGCGAGGCGAACTTTGGATTGGGGAAACAGGATTGCGAGGGGAAGCAGAAGTTCGATCACGAAAGTGAGGACGGTGGAGAGTTTAAGAACCGGGTGAGGGAGTTGGTGAGCGAACCAAGCGAGGGGGTTGGGAATGGGTTGGGTTTCGAAGTGGTGGGTCATGGCCGAGAGGTCGGCCCAGGTTGGGTCACCGCTGAGAATTTTGACGATGCCTGAGCTGAA
>RGGS01000336.1 GCA_010024525.1 Verrucomicrobiota bacterium
AGGTTCAGGTTTTCCCCTTTTCTCGGACCTCCCACCACCACCTCCAAATCCCGCTTCGCCCGCGTCAGCCCCACGTACAACACGCTCAACGCCTCCATGAACTCCTCCCCCTTCACCTTCTCGACCAGATCCTCCATACCCAAAAACCCCGCCTCCTCCTCGCTCGGCAAAATCACCGCCCGATTCTCCTCCTCCAAAACCCGCACCTTCACCTTGTCCCTTCCCCCCGCACTCAATCCACGGTCCAGATCCG
Organism: Verrucomicrobiota bacterium; assembly: GCA_010024525.1. Lineage (GTDB taxonomy): Bacteria > Verrucomicrobiota > Verrucomicrobiia > Methylacidiphilales > Verrucolacustridaceae > Verrucolacustris. Next base: position 254 of record RGGS01000336.1, read on the forward strand.
CCAAGATGACCCGGTCGAACTCCAATCCTTTCGCCCCGTGCACGGTCATCACCCGAACCTGCGCCGCCCGCGGATTTTCCACCCGCTCCGTTCGCACCCGCCGGACAAATTCCGCCAACCTTCCGCCCCCACCCTCGTCAAACGCCCGGGCCGACTCCACCAACTGCCCACACCGCATCCGGTCATGCGCCGTGCCTGTCTCACGCCACTTTTTATCCGCCACCCAACCGCTCATCACTTCGGCCAAACCCCGGTCGGCAATCTCCCGACGCAGCTCTTTCAAAAACTCCCTGGCCTCCCCATCCTCTCCCGCCGCCCGGACCGGTACCTTCTCGCACCCAAACACCTCGGACTTTCCGCCGGCACACACATGATAGCGGGCGGCGGAGTGTCCGGGATGATCTACCCAACTCAGTAACGACAGAATCATCTCCACGGCAGCACTGTCGGTCAGCGGATTCCCGCCCTCGCCACTGGCCTCGATTCCATGCGACTTCAAGCCGGCCAGAATTCCCGGAATCAACTTATGCGTCCGGCAAAGAATCCCCAACGACCCCTGCTGGTTGTCCACATGGACCTTCGCCCGCTCGACCACCTGTTTCCGCACGGCTGCCTTTACCTCGTCCGAGCAACTCCCCGGCCGAACATACAGAACCACTTTTCCCGCCTGACTTGCCGCCTGCGGGGAGGATTGGTGCTGTTGATAGTCCTCGCTCCACTCGGCCGCGGCCTGCGCGTACACCGATTTTCCCTCCAACAAGGGAGATGCTGCCAATTTTTGAAAAGCGCGGTCGACCGCCGCCAACACCGCCCGGCTGGAACGGAAACTTTCACTCAACATCTCCCGCTTCACCCCGGGTAATACTTTTTCCACATCCCGCAACAAACGGGGATCCGAACCTCGCCAGCCATAAATCGACTGCTTCCTGTCCCCCACCACCAAAACATGACCCCCCTTTCCGGTGGTCTCCTCCAGCACCGGTTTGAAAAAGCTGAACTGGCGCCGGCTGGTATCCTGAAACTCGTCCAACAGAAGATGTGCGATCCTTCCGTCCAACCGAAAATACAGCTCCTCCGAGTCCAGCCCTGCCGCCACCTGCAGTGCCGCCGCCTCCACCTCACGGAAAGTGTAACTGCCCGAACTGTACGACTGGGCCCCACGCGCCCGGTCATACTTTTCCGCCAAAGCCACGAGAGCCGATTCCCGCAATCCATGCAACCGAACCATCTCCGCTCTCGCCCTGTCGGCCCAGGGCGAAAATTCCCTGGCAAAATCTTGAGGGATATCCACCCCGTCATACTTCCCTTCGTTTAACGCCAGCTTCCGTACAGGACCGATCTCCAGTAGGTCTACCAAGCGGGGCGGGGAGGAGAGCAGAACAGCCAACTTCTCCAGGCTCTTGACCCAATGTCCGCGTTTCGGGGCGGCCAACGCCTTGACCGCATCTCTCAACTTGGAACAAGCGGCAGCTTCCAATCGTTTCGGTCCCGTGTCTGTCGCCCAACTTCCGTCGCTCTCCAACCCCCGCAGATCGAGTCGTAACTC
>RGGS01000337.1 GCA_010024525.1 Verrucomicrobiota bacterium
ATAGGAGATAGGAGATGGCAGTTAGGGTGAACGCGGTGGCGAGTAAGGGGTGGCGCGTCACGCGTCGATTTACCAGAAAAACCAGTTTTTGGTGAGGAGGACGTAGGCTGCGAGGCCCGCGTTGGCGGCGGCGTGCAGCAGGATGACCGCTTTCAGGGATTTCGTTTTGATGAACCACCACCCGGCAATGAGCGCGAAAAGGATGGCCGAGCCGATTTCTGCATGGACCAGGGCAAAGGCCACGGTGGTGACGTAAAAGGAGAGGGGCTGAAAGGTGGCCAATGGAACCTCCTCAAACTCCGGCTTGATGATGCTGCGCATCAGGTAGCCACGCCAAAAAAGTTCCTCGGCAATCGGGACCACGATGACGGCTCCAAACACCCTAAAAAAAATGGCCAGAATTCCCTGGGCGGTGCCGAGTTGAAAGGCGGCCTCATAGGGGAAACTGTTATCGCGGATCCCGGTGCGGGGCATCCAAGGATCCAGGGCGATCCAGAGAACGATGGCGCCCAAACCCAGGAGAATGGAATTGCGAACCGGAACGGGAGCGGGATCGAGACTGTGGTAGCGAGGCCGGAGCCAGAGAATCAGGCCGAAGACCAGCAGAGCACAGACGCCGTAGAGCCACCATCCCTGAGCCTCAAATTTTTGCCGGACAAAGAGGAGTCCCATGAAGAGGGCAAATGGGGCAACGAAGGGGAATCCCGGCCCCGCCATGAGTTTCTTCATCAAGAGAAAAGTAGGGGACGATTAGAGTTTGGCCAAGGCATCCGCGGCGGCCGCGGATTCGGCCGCCTTGCGGCTACGACCGGTTCCCCGGCCGATCTCTTTTTCGCCAAGGGAAACCTTCACGGTGAAGGTTTTACCATGGTCGGGTCCCACCGATTCGAGCAGGTCGTACACGGGCACGGGCTGGCCTTTGGACTGGAGAAGTTCCTGAAGTTGCCCCTTGGGGTTGGCTTGATCAGCGAGCTTGTCGGCTTGCGCCAGACGGCCGGCGTAAATCTTTTGTACCCACTCCCGGGCCGTCGGATACCCGGCATCCAGGAAGATGGCCCCCAGAATGGCCTCCCAAGCATCGGCCAAGGCGCCGACCGAGTGGTGAATGCGGTCGCGAGCCGCATCGGTGCCGACCCGCAAATGGCTGGCCAGGTCGAGTTCGCGTCCGAGTTGGGCAAGGGTGTGGCGGTTGGCCAGACTGGCCCGCATGGCGGTGAGTTCCCCCTCGGGCGCGGCTGGATGTTTCTCGATCAAAAGATCACTGAGGGCGGCCTGGAGCACGGCATCTCCGAGAAATTCCAGCTGTTGATTGTCCCCGGAGGGGCCGGGTCCGGTGCGGGCGGAGGAGTGGGTCAGGGCCCGGGTCAGCAAATCCCCGTTTTGGAAGGTATGGCCGATGGGCGAACTCATGGGTTGTTTATCTTTTCTGCGCCCGCGGGTGAAAACGGTCAAACGTTGCCGCCAAGCGATCCTCATCCACGTGGGTGTAGATTTCGGTCGTACCGATGCTGGCGTGACCCAGAAGCTCCTGAATCACCCGTAGATCGGCACCACCCGACAGGAGATGGGTGGCGAAGGAGTGTCGGAGGAGATGGGGATAGACGCGGGAATCGAGTCCGGCGGCCTGGGCCGCCTTTTTGACGATGCCCCAAAGATGGGACGTTGTGAGGCGGCGTCCATGATTCCCGAGAAAAACCTCTCCGCCGGATTTGGAACGGACCAGTTTGGGTCGAGCGATGTCGAGGTAGCGGCGAATGGCCTCTTCAGCCG
>RGGS01000338.1 GCA_010024525.1 Verrucomicrobiota bacterium
GACTTCCATTACCAATGCTGACAGACCCAAGGTTGGCGATGGAATTCACCGAACTAAAGGTCGCCGATCCTGATGAGTTCAAACTGAGCGTCCCGGTGGTGATTGCCGCGCTAGCGGCGATGTTTCCACCCCCCTGGGTCGTCAGGAATAGCCCCTGGATCCCGGGCGCATTGAAAGGGGAGGAGATCGTTATCCCATTGCCGATCACCCCGCTAGCCACCGGGGCAAAGGTTCCCACGTTGAAGTTCGCTAACGTGGTATCAGGAACATCAAACGCACCGGTTCCTCCCAACCCGGCAAGATTGACCGGCACAAAATCGGGTGTCCGCAAGGTGAAGGTTCCAGCAACCGAAACGGGGCCTACCCTGTCTTCGTTACTAAAAAATATGTCGGCACTAGCTCCGCCGGTGATGGTGACGGTTCCTCCGTAAATGTTAGCAGGGTTTGAAAGAACAATCGCCCCTCCTAAACCATTTAGTGTCATGGGAGCCAAGGTGGTGAGGCCACCAGCACCGGCAGATTGCGAGATTCCAACGCCCGTCAGATTCAGTTGTCCGTTTACGTTCAGAGGTGCCGGGAGGCTGGGAATCACAATCGGTGCATTATTGTACGTCAAAGTCAGATCATTAATTGCCGCCGAAAGAGTCGGGAACAGTGCGGCGGAAGAGATGTTTCGAAGGGTCACGTTGTTGGCGCTGACAATCTGCACCGCGCCGGTGAAGTTGTTGCCCAAGCTTAAATCGATGTTGTTCAGTAACCCGGCTGTCAGCGTGCTGGTGCCGCCCACATTCACAACTCCGGTCTGATCGATCAGGCCGTTGGCCGTCACCACCAGGTTACCGCTCACGGTGGACACCCCCGCCCCAAAGCGGAAGGCTCCGGTATCCTGCAGCGTCACGTTATTACCACTGACAATCTGCACCGCGCCGGTGAAGTTGTTGCCCAAGCTTAAATCGATGTTGTTCAGTGCCCCGGCCGTCAGCGTGCTGGTGCCGCCCACCGAAATCGCGGTCCCGGTGGCCTGGGTTAAGCCGGCGCCGCTGGCGATGAGACTCCCCGTGATGTTAATTGCACCCAACTGAAGGGCAGTGCTGTCAACGACCGTGAGATTCAGTAGCTGTCCGCTCAAAGCATTAAAGGAAACCGTGGATCCGAAAACGTTCCCACCGTTCCCCAGTAAAATACTTTGACCCGCCGCCGCCGCAAAACTGGCCAGCCCGGTGGAGTTGATCGCTCCGCTCTGCGTGATGTTTCCGGATGTGGCCGTCGCCACCAGGCTCGTGCTTGCCGTCACCGTTCCCAGATTCAGCGCCCCGCTATCCCGGATCACCACCAGCGTGCCCGCCGCACTCACCGAGCCGCCAAAACTGTTGAGCGCGTTATTCAGGATCACAGCCCCCACCGGCGTTCCCGTTGCCAACCCGTTGGCCGTGGCAAAGAAGGAAGCAGCCCCGGGAACGGTGATGACATTGGCATTGTTAAATTGGTAGATGGATCCGCCCGTCGAGGTCACCGTCAGGGTCTGCAGACCGCCACCTCCGCTGAGTCCGATGTTCCCCAATACGGAGCTGTTCTTGTTCCCGATCGCCACATTTCCACCCCCGCTTTGCGTCACCGTGATCGTCCCCTGCAGGTTGTTGTTGTTGTTCCCCAGGTTGATCCCTACCGCCGAGCTGTCCGCCAGCGTGGTGGTTCCCGCTACGGAAAAATCAGGGACAGGCTGTGGCGGCGCCCAATCTGGGAAACTGGACGGACGATCAGATTCTTGAA
>RGGS01000339.1 GCA_010024525.1 Verrucomicrobiota bacterium
CATAGCCCGTGGCCACGGTGGCAACTTTCATGGCTTGCCGGGCGCGGTAGGTGGCCCCGTAGCTGATGGTTTCCCCTCGGGAAACCTGCCGAACCAAAAGAATTTTCGATTTCCAAGAGAGAACGGGTTGCAGTTTTATTCTCGAGCTTGGTAACGGGTTGATTCCGTAGAGGCCCAGACCGGGTCGGGCATGGGTTTTGGGGAACGGCAGATGACGGAGAAGGGCGGCGGTGTTGGCCCAGTGGTGGGCGAGGAATTTAGGAAGGAGGGAGGTTTGGGCAAGCTGCCGGCGGGTCAAGGCGAGATCGGAATCCGCACAGGCCAGGTGCGTGAAAGTACCGACCAGATCCAAGTTGGGATGGTGGGTGACAAAGGAGAGAAGCTTCTGGAATTCCGGCGGGCGCGCACCGAGTCGGTTCATTCCGGTATCGAGTTTGACTTGGACGAGAGCCGTCTTGCGGGACTGTTGGGCCGCCCGAGCGAGTTCCCGGGCTTCCCTCATGGAGGAAAGGGTCACGGTCAGGCGGTGTTGCAGAGCAAATGAAAACTCCGAAGGCAGGGTAGATCCCAGTAAAAGGATGGGATTCCGAATTCCGGCTCCCCGCAACTCTTCCCCCTCGGAGGCACAGGCGACTCCGAACTCTTCGCACCCCGCTTGGGCCAGCGTGCGGGCGACCGGGATTAATCCATGGCCGTAAGCGTTGTCTTTAACCACCGCAAGAATGTGGGTACCACGCGGGCAGGAGCGACGGATAGCCCGAAGGTTGGATCGAAGGGCAGACAGCGAGATGGTGCACCAAACTCGATGGGATACGGCCATGAGACGAATCGTAGGATCAGGGTGGGTGGATTAAAAGTGCGCGTTACGATGACTGGGCAACCGCCACAGCGGGGCGCAAGTGAATCGGTTCTAGGGCGAGGCCGGGCTCCAAAGCATGGGCGTGAAGATAGGCTGCCAAGGTGTGGGCATCCGGCTTTTCCTGTGTCTCGATTCCGGGCAGAGAGTCGGTGGTCACGGCCAAGGTGCATCGACCGAGAAATTCGGAAAGGCCTTTCATGGGATGGACGGTGGTTGGGCGATTCAGTTTTCCGTAGGCATAGTAGGTGGCAAAGAAGTCCCCCCGCCGGGCGTCGGAGAAAACGCCCAGCATGGGAACTTCGGGATGTCGCCAAGCGATCGATCCCGAGCTGCGCACGGGCAGCACCGGACAATGCCAGACAGCGGCCAAGCCTTCAGCCGAGGCGATTGCCGACCGAATCCCGGAAAAGGACCCCGGCCCAACTCCGACCAAGATTTGGTCGGGTTTGAGGTCCTGGGGAAACGAGTTTCGGAGGGAGGGAATCAGGGAGGCGGTGACGGTTCCTTGGCAGGTTCCCGAGGCGAGAATTTTGCCTTGTCGGGAAAGAGCCCATGTTCCTGAGAGAGAGGAAGTTTCCAGAATGAGCCTGACCATGGGTTAGGGCTGGTTTTGGCGAATCCGCCGGGTTCCATCTTTTTGTGGTTCTATCTGCAGATCGACGACGGATTCCGGCCACCGGCCGGGATAATGGTCAGGCCATTCGACCGCGACCAAACCGGGCGTGACGAGACATTCGGGCCAGCCCAAGGACTCCCAGTCCCGTGCTTTTTCCAAGCGATAGAGATCCCAGTGTTCGAGTGGAAGTTTTCCGCCCGACAAGGGCTGGCAAAGAGTAAAAGTGGGGCTGGGAATTTCCCCCTGAATTCCGAGAGCGATGGCCAACCCCCGGACCCATTCCGATTTTCCCGCC
>RGGS01000340.1 GCA_010024525.1 Verrucomicrobiota bacterium
CCCCATGCGCCCGGCCCGGATCAACTTCCCGGCCGGGCGTTTTTTTCCCTGAATTTCATGAGCACGCGTCGCGTCGTCATCACCGGTCTGGGGGCTCTCACGCCCCTCGCCAACGATTTCCCCACCACTTGGGATCTTCTCCTGCAGGGCAAAAGCGGCATCGGCCCCATCACCGCCTTCGACTGCAAGGACTACGACTGCCGGATCGCGGGAGAGGTCCGCAACTTCGACCCCGCCTGCGGTTTTAAAAACCCCAAGGAGGTCCGCCGGACTGATCGCTACACCCATCTCGCCATGGCGGCCGCTGCGGAGGCCTGGAAGGATGCCGGGCTGGAGGGTGCCGCTCTCGATGCCGACCGGGCCGGAGTCTTGGTCGGATCGGGTATCGGGGGCCTCAGCACTCTCGAGGAACAGCATTCCATCCTCCGCGATCGCGGACCCAAGAAGGTTTCCCCCTTCATGATCCCGATGATGATCAACAATATCGCCTCGGGTCATATCTCCATGCTGTACGGTCTTCGTGGCCCCAACTTTGCCATCGTCTCCGCCTGTGCCACCGCCAGCCACTCCATCGGCGAAAGTTGGCGGCTCATCCGGGAGAACGAGGCTGACTTGATCGTGGCGGGAGGCAGCGAGGCGGCGGTGGTGCCTCTAGGCCTCAGCGGTTTTGCCGCCATGCGCGCCCTCTCCACCCGGAACGAGGAACCCACCCGCGCCTCTCGACCCTTCGACAAGGGACGCGATGGCTTCGTTCTCAGCGAAGGGGCGGCCATTGTTGTGCTGGAGGAATACGAGCACGCCAAAAAAAGAAACGCCCGCATCTACGGGGAGCTGCTGGGCTATGGCGCCACCGCCGACGCCCACCACTTAACCGCCCCCGCCCCCGAGGGAGCCGGAGCTGCCCGCGCCATGCGCATTGCCCTCAAGCACGCCAACATTTCCGCCGACCAGGTTGATTACATCAACGCCCACGGAACCTCGACCCCCCAGGGCGATATCTGTGAGACCCAGGCGATCAAGTCTGTCCTCGGGGCCCACGCCAAAAAAGTCGCGGTCAGCTCCACCAAGTCCAGCTTGGGCCATCTATTGGGCGCGGCCGGCTCAGTGGAAATGGCCATCTGCCTCAAGGCCATCGAGAAAAGCATCCTCCCTGCCACCATCAACTTGGAAGATCCCGATCCGGAATGTGACTTGGACTATGTCCCCCAGAAACCCCGGGAGCAGAAGATCAAAATCGTGATGAACAACTCCTTCGGTTTTGGCGGTCACAACGCTTGCCTCATCGCCTCCCGTCTGGTTTAATTTCAAGCTTCATGAAAGCGGAAGGCCATCCCGAATACGTTGCCAGCACCATGACTTGTGCCTGCGGGGCGACCTACCAGACCCGCTCCACCAAGGCTACGCTCCGTCTGGGCATTTGCGCCTCCTGCCACCCCTTCTTTACCGGAACCCAGAAGTTCGTCGATACCGCCGGTCGGGTCGAAAAATTCCGCCGCCGTTTCACTGACAACCCCGCCGCCTGGTAACGTATCAAGTCTTCCGACTTCATGTAACCCCCAACGTGCGCCTTGAGTTTGGCGTAGTCTTTAGGCGTGATTTTCATTCTCGATTCTCCGCAAATTCCGAACCTGAATCGAACCTGTAGTCGTGATATTCAGGGTCGTACAAGGTGACGAAAGCACACGTCGCTCCCGACTTGCTGTCGTAGCGTGCGGTATCCCAATCATCGTAGTTCTTGCGCCAAGAAATTCCTGAGTTTCTGGACAGGAC
>RGGS01000035.1 GCA_010024525.1 Verrucomicrobiota bacterium
GAGCAGTGGAAGAGTCTGATTGACAAACTACCCAATGCCGAGGATCCGGAAGCGTTGACCCAAGCGGAGGAGGGTTTTGCCCGCGCGGTTGCCCAAGCCATGCCCCAACCCCACGATCCGATGGCGAGCTACACGATGGAGCAACTCGGGAGCCAAATCAGCGCACTGGAAAAACTAAAGAAAGAGTTCTCCTCGCGGAGCGGGGAAATTCAGCAATTGATCGACCCTTGGGAAATCGAGGCACGATTCCTCAAGGAGGGAAAAAGAAAATTCGAGGGGCGGTGGCTCTCTCCCGAAGAATGGGAGCGTGAACGGGGGGCACGGGAGGGTGCCGCCAGGGAGGCATTCCTGAAAACCATCCATCCGCCCGATGTTTCACCCGCCCTGATCGGGCAGGGAACGGTGTTGGCCACGCTAGCGGCAGGGGCGGCGGGGCTTTTTTTTGGCATCAGTTTTTTGTTTCACGGGGTTCTGGAAATGATGCGACGAAGAGCCTGGTGGAAGGGGACGGCTTGGCTCGCCAGCGGACTGCTGGTGGTCGGCCTGATTGGTCGGGCCACGGGCCTGTTGCTGGCGATTCCCGAGCCATGGGAGCCCGACCCTCGGGGCCATGATAAGAATGTGGAAAATCTGCTTTGGAATACGGTGGGGCAAAAGCAACCGTTCCCACGCGAAATTCAAATCGCGGACGAGGATCTCAATTCGTGGTGGGCGCAAAAACTTCATCCAAGACCCTTGTCCGTTTTGGAAATTCTGGTGGTCGGGGTGGAAAGCTGGAGGGTCCAGTTTTTCGATGGGGGGCTTCGCTTGGAAAGGGTCGGGAAGCTGTTGGGGCGGCCGCTGGTTCTACGGCATATGATGAGTTTGCGCCGAACGGAAAAAGGGGAGGAAGTCTACCGGGTCGAGGGGTCGTTGGGCAAAATGCCCCTGCCTCCGGCTGTGGTTTTGAGATCCTGGGGGGAATGGATGGAAGATGTGGCCAAACTTTCTGACTTTTTCCATGCACCCAAGGGAACCCGGCTGGAGCGCCTCGAAAAAGGAGTGGCCGTTTTTTCGGCTCCTTGAGCAGGGTTGGGGGGTTGAATTTCAGGCCGGGCTTGCGATGATCAAGGATTCAAGGAGGTTGATAAATCATGGCTAAAGGAGGCAAGGATTGGGCGTCCCGGATCAAGGGGGAGGTTCAGAAATCGATCATCGGACAGGACGAGGTGATCGAGAGGCTTTTGGTGGCCCTGTTGTCCAACGGGCATGTTTTGCTGGAGGGGTTGCCCGGTTTGGCCAAAACGCTTCTGATTAAAAGTCTGGGGGCCGCCATGGGTCTGGAGTTTGAGAGAATCCAATTCACGCCGGATCTTTTGCCCAGCGACGTGGTGGGAACGATGGTATTTCAGCCCAAGGAGGGAAGTTTCCGGGTCCATCGCGGGCCAGTCTTTGCCAACCTGGTGTTGGCCGATGAAATCAATCGGGCGCCGGCCAAGGTGCAAAGCGCCCTACTGGAAGCCATGCAGGAGAGGCAAGTGACGATCGGTGGAGAAACCCACCATCTACCCAAACCGTTTTTGGTTATGGCCACCCAGAATCCGCTCGAACAGGAAGGCACCTATCCCCTGCCGGAGGCACAGACGGACCGGTTTCTTTTTAAGCTTCTGGTCGACTACCCCTCGGAACAGGAGGAGCGCGCAATGATGGAGCGGTGGGGGCAACTTACGACCCAACCCAAGCTGGAGGCAGTTTCCTCCGGGGAGGAGCTTTTGTCCCTGCGGGAAAGGGTCGATGATGTGCATCTCAGCCCTCCCCTTCAGGCCTACATGCTGGCCTTGGTTCGCGCGACTCGGGAGGCCGCCATGGCCGAGGGAGCCGGGGCCAAGGTTCTTTCCTATGGGGCAAGTCCGCGCGCATCCTTGGCCTTGGTTCAGGCCAGTCGGGCGCTGGCATGGCTGCACGGCATGGATCACGCCACCCCGGAGGTTGTGCAAAACGTCTTCTTGGATGCTTTGCGGCATCGGGTCGGGTTGACGTACGAGGCCGAAGCGGAGGAGACCACCACCGACGAAATACTTCGGGGGGTCCTTTCCCGTGTTCCCGTTCCGGCCGGGTATTAATCCGTAACCGAGGGGGGTTGACCGGATGAGCACCGCTGTCGCACCCAGGGAGGTGGCCCGCAAGGCACCGCTGGCTCTTTTGCGCAAATTGGAGTGGCGCGTCCGCACGGCAGCAGACTCCTTTTTGGGGGGAGAGTACCGGTCGGCTTTTCGTGGGCGCGGACGGGAATTCGATCAGGTGGTCAAATACGAGTTTGGGGACGACATCCGGGATGTGGACTGGAATGTTTCGGCGCGACTAGGAGAGCTTTACCGGAAAAAATTCATCGAGGAGCGGGAGCTGACCGTGGTTCTGCTTTTTGAGGACACGCCGTCCCTACAGTTCGGCTCGGGGCGACGAACCAAGCGGGAGGCGCTTTTGGAACTCGCCGGGCTCTTTGCCCTGACGGCCGCGGGCAACCGCGATCGGGTGGGGTTCTGGCACGCCACCCCGGCGGGGCATGTGGTGCGTCAACCGGTTCGCGGGCGGGTGAACATTGTGCGCACGGCGGCGACCCTGCTGGGACAACCGGTGCCGCGACTCGAGGATGGGCCCGAGGCATCCTTGGATTGGAGGCTTTTCTTTCACGCCTTTCCCAAACACAGCGTGGTTTTATGGTTCGGCGACTTCCCCCCGCGGCCGGTCGAAGCCGGGTGGGCGGCTTTGAAGAAACGGTATGAAATCATTGGGGTGAGGGTGGATGATCCGTGGGAAGTGAACCTTCCCTCCATGGGGGTCTTGCCGTCGGTGGATCCGGAGACAGGGGAGGTCCTGGCCTTTGACACGGGAACCCGCGACAGCCAGCAGAGACATGCCGCATGGGTGGAGGAAAGAGAGAAAGCCTGGTTGGAGTGGTTTCCCAGCCCCCTACATCGGCTCAAGGCTGGCACAGAGGGGGATTTGCTGGATCCGATGGTCGCCTTTTTTCGCCGACGCATGAAAGGGACAAGAAAATGAAGACCGCTCTTTTCTCCGGGGGCTGGACACTGGCAGATCCTGCGTGGCTCTTGCTTCTTTTGGCCATTCCTCTGGCGGCCTGGTGGAGGAGCCGGCGCGCACGGCCGGTGCTGGTGATTCCGAGGGTGGCACGTTGGGCGGGGACCCGCACTGTGTCGCTGGGGAGATTTCCCGCCCTTCTGGCAGGAGTGGGGCTGGTTTTTCTGATCGTGGCAATGGCGAGACCCCAGCAGTTGGAGGAAAAAAAACAGGTTCGACAAAAAGGATACGACATCATGCTGGCGATCGATCTTTCCCCCAGCATGTTGGCGGAGGATTACGAGGGGCCGCATGGGAGGATTAACCGCGTCCAGGCCATTCAGCCGATTATCGAAGCCTTTATTTCTCGGCGGCCCACCGATCGTATTGGAGTGGTGATTTATGGTGGTCGGGCCTACACCCTTTCCCCCCTGACCTTCGATCACGAGTGGTTGGCGCGTCAGATCCGTAGGCTCAAGGTGGGATTAGTGGAGGACGCCACCGCGGTTGGGGATGGTCTTGGTTTGGCCGTTTCCCGGTTGGAGCAAAGCGAGCGGGAGGACGGCGGACAGCGGAAGGGAGCTTTTATTATCCTGATGACAGACGGCTCCAATAACAGCGGAGTGCTGGCCCCGATGCAGGCAGCCGAGCTGGCCCGGGCCAAGGGCATTCCGGTGTACACCATTGGAGCCGGTCAACCCGGGGTGGTGCCCATGCCAGTCGTGGACAATGCTGGAAGAAAGTTGGGATATCGACAGGCAATCTCGGATTTGGATGAAGCGACACTGCAGAGGATTTCCGAACTGACCGGGGGAAAGTTTTTTCGGGCCATGGACGTGGGAACCGCAGAGGCGGCGTTTGCCGCCATCGACAAGCGACAAAGGATTGAATTCAACGCCAAGGCACAACTCAAGGCGCATGAGTGGTATTGGGCCTTTGGGGCGCCCGGCCTCCTTTCGTTTCTTGGCGGATTAGCCTTGGCCAGACCGGGGAGATGGGGGAAGGCCGTATGACGCATCTTTTCGGAGTCCAATGGGAAAACGGGTGGGTTTTGGCCCTGGCGCCTTTGGCCCCTTTTCTGGCTTGGGCCATCTTTCGCGGAAAAATCGGAGGCGGCGGCCCGACTCTGTTGCCTAAAATTCTTCGTCGCTGGGCAGGGACGAGGGCAGTGGTAGATCGTCCACGGGTCAGCAGGGGGTCGGGAGGATTCTGGCTTGGGATCGGATCGGCCTTGGCATTGTTGGCCTTGGCCCGACCTCAATGGGGCACGCTGGAGGAAACAGTGTTTGATCAATCCAGGGAGGTGCTGATTGCCTTGGATCTTTCGGCCAGCATGTTGGCCGATGATGTCAAACCCACCCGTTTGGCCAGAGCCAAACTTCTGATCGGGAATTTATTGGATGAGCTCCAGGGAGAAAGAGTCGGCCTGGCGGTTTTCGCAGGAACCTCGTTTTTACAGGTTCCCTTGAGTTCGGATTATGAGGTTTTGCGGGATATTTTGCCGGGGCTGGATCCGTCTTATCTGCCACAAGCAGGAACTGATTATGCGGGGATGTTGCGCGTGGCGAATGAGGCGTTTGGGCAGAGTGCGGCGGCGGATCGATTCCTGATTGTCTTGAGTGACGGGGAAGCACACGACACCGGGTGGAAAACCGCATTGGCTGAGCTGAAAAACAAGCAGGTGAAAATCATTACTCTGGGAATCGGAACCGCAGGGGGGGCTTTATTGCCGGATCCTCAAGGAGGGGTTCTCAAGGATGAGCGCGGAGCCGCCGTGCTGAGCCGACTTGAACCGGCCACCCTTCAGGAGCTGGCCCAGGAGACGGGAGGATCCTATCGGGAAGCCTCTAACTGGGTCGACCTTGCCGGGCTGATCAAGGAGACCGTGGATCAAGGAAAGACCGGGGATTTTTCGAAAAGTCGGGAAGTCCGGCAGGCCGAAAGGTTTCAATGGTTTTTGGGACCCGCCCTGCTCTTCCTGCTTCTTAGTTTTGCTCTGGAGATACCGTCGTTACCGACCCGGAGAAGGGTGGCGATGGGAACCACCACGACTGGTGACGCGGCCTTACCACCGGTGCTCAAAAAGACAACCAAGCTTGTGGCAAAAAAGAGGGCGGAGGTTGCTGCATGAAAAAAAGGATCATGGTTGTCGTCTGTACAGTGCAAGGTTGGGGGCTGGTTTGCCAAGCGGAGGCAGCCTCCCAGGGCACCGGCCCACAGTCCCCGGCTGCATTAAAACAGACGGTGGCTGCCTTGGCGGAAAAAACAACGCCACCGGCCATCGACTACGCCAAAATGGCGGAGGACACGATTCGATTCGGATCAGATTCCGAGGCAGTCGCCAAAATCAACTCGGCTGAAATGGGGGGGAGGGATCCACAGGGGCCGTGGCGAAACATGATTGGCGATGCCCTGGCCGGCGTGGATGCCGGGGAAAAGATCAATGCACAAGCGGCCGACTGGAAAAGCCTCAGGGAGCAACTTCAGAAACTTCAACCTCCCCCCCCCGCCTCCAAACAAGAAACAGAATTCAGGCAAAAAACCCCAAAACAAAAAACAGGATCAGAAAAAAGACAAGCAGTCCGGGAAGGAAAAAAGCGACTCCCAGCCTGAAAAAGGGGATCAGGAAAAACAGGACGGGCAAAAAGGGGAGGGAGAGGGGGAGAATGACTCCCAAAGTCCTCCTTCTCAGGGAAGCGGGGGGCAGGAGAAGGATGGGGAAAACTCATCAGAAAACCAGAATGGCAGCCAATCCAAGGACGGCAAAAAAGAGGGGCAGGGGCAAAAGGAAGCCAAAGGAAAAAGTAAGGACCCCAATGCAGTGAAGGAGTTTAGCTCCAGCAAGGACGGGGAGGGGAAGATGAGGGATCGGGCCAAGGAGGATGACTTGAGCCCCATACAGGATCAGGGGGCGGGTTTCGGAAAACTGGGGCAGGAAAAAAGGGATGAAGGTAAAAACCCCGGGTCGGACGGACAGGCCTCGACCGCCTCGGAAAAAAGGGAAAAACAGAAGGAGGTCCCCTCAGGGATGAGAATGGTTGGCGGGGGAACCGGCAAAAAAGAGAAGGACGGATTCAACACCCCCAGCGGCCTTGAAGCGATGGCCCGACTGGACCAAGTGCGTCAATCCGACAGCCCGGCTCTTCTTCAGCAACGACTGCAACCGAAAGATCAGCAACCTTCCCCGGGAGTGACGGGGAAGCCCTGGTAAACTGCGTGAAAAAGCTTCTCATCATTGGCTCGTTGCTTGCCTGGTCGGGGACCATGGGGTGGTCGCAGTCCGTCACCTGGAACAATCCAGGTTCCCTGGCGCCCAATGAGCCAGGGCAGTTGGAGTTGGTCTTCACGGACTGTCAGCCCTCAGGCTCGGTCAATTTGCCGCAGGTCAACGGGCTGCAGATTTTGGGGCAACCGGGTCGGGCAACCAGTTTCTCCATGATCAACTTTCAGACAAGTTCGTCCACCACCTTTAGTTATGCCGTTTTGCCCACCCAGGCGGGGCGGATACAGATTCCATCATTTGAGGTGGGCACGGACAAAGGAAAGAAAACGGTCCCCGGATTGGCATTGGAAGTAACAACGACGGCCTCGCCATCCCGGCGGTCACAATCACTCCCCCAACAAAATCTCCCCTTTCCTCCGGGTTTTTTCCAAAACGCAGCGCCGCCCATGGCCAATCAGGGAAGCGCTGCGGGAGCGGTTCAAGCCACGGTTACCGCCGACCCCAACCGCCCTTATGCGGGAGAGGTTTTTGACGTGAACTACCGCGTGTTTATCACCGGGAACCGGAGCGGCAGGGTCAAAACGACTCCACTTTGGGATGTGCAGAACTTTTCCGCGGAGGCCTGGGATCGGGGCCAGCAGATCGGTCCCGGTGGCTCGCAAGGTCTGCAATTTCACACCCGGGCCATGGTGCCGAAACCAGGGACCTTTGATCTGCCGCCTATCCGCCAAAAACTGGATTTGGATACGGCTTTGGGTGGACGATCTTTCTTTTTCACCGCTCCGGGGTCGGAAGAGGTAGAGGTTTCAACGGATGCGGTGGCTTTGCAGATTCAACCCTTGCCTGGCGGTGCACCCGCGGGATTCAAGGGAGCGGTGGGCCAATTTTTCCTGGAGTCCAAAATGGTGCCGGAGCAAGTGAACGAGGGGGAGCCCGTGACGTGGACCCTGACCCTGAGAGGTACCGGCAATTGGCCCATGAGCATTGAGCTTCCGGCCCGCACCATCCCCAACCAAATCCGCACCATTCAACCCAAACTTCGAAAAGAGTTCAACGGGACGGATATCTTTACCGGGGCGGTGGTGGAGGACCTGGTCATGATTCCCACGCAGGGCGGGGAGTACGAATTGCCTCCCGTGAAGTTCGTGTACTTTGACCCGAAGAAAAAGGCTTATGAGACGGCAGAGGCCAAGCCCCCCAAAATAGTCGTTACCAAGGGTGCCGGAGGTCTTTCTTTGGCTCCCCCCCAGCCCCCTGGGGCGGCAAATTATGCATCAGGAGCAAAGGAAAAAGCACCGCCTCCAGCCATGGCCGCGGGCAAGCCAGCCAAGTCCTTACAGTATGGGGCGCCGGGATTGCCGCATGAGCCAATCTTGACTCGGCCAAGTCTTACCTTTGCCCCCATGTCCACTGGTTCACTCAAGGTACTTTGCGCAGTTGCATGGGTGGGGTTGCTTGCCGGTTGGTGGATCTGGGCTCGCCGAAGGGCGTTCTTAACCGATAGGGAAAGACAAAGGAAAGAGGCGCTGGCCGCCTGGAAAAGTGCAGCACAAACCATCCGTGACCTTGTGGCGAACGGCGACCATTCGGAAAGCGCCTTGTTGCAATGGCAAAAAGCAGTGGCTTTGACATTGGGGGTGAGTGGGGCTACGCCTTCGGGCACGGAAATTGTTCAGGGTGCCACATCCTTCACGGAACGAGATCGAGAGGAAATCAGGTTGTGCTGGCAAGAGTCGGAGGAGGCTTTGTACGGCAAGGACAAACCGCTGAGTCTCGATTGGGGGGAGCGAGCCATCTCTTTGGCTGAACGGATCGATTTGCCTCCTGTTCGGTGGTGGGAGGGTTTTCTGCCGCGTAATCTTTTGCCTTGGCTGGGAACTGTCGTGGCCCTTTTTGTGGCAGGGAGCAGTTGCCTGGGGGAGCCATCGCAAGAGACGGATCAACCGGGCGGCAAGAAAAACGATCCAATCGCCCTTTATCAGGAAGGGAAGTTTGAAGAGGCATCCAAGTTCTGGGCAAAACAAGTTTCCACCAGACCCGGAGATGCGGTAGCTCGAAACAATCTCGCTTTATGCTTCTTGCAAATGGGAGACAAAGAAAGGGCTCTGGCCCACGGCTTGGCGGCATACCTGCGGGATCCCGGTAAAGAGTCGGTGGCGTGGAATCTCAGAATTTACGCTGGCTCCTCCGACCAGCTGGATCCAGCCGTCAACCGGCTGATGGAGGAGGGATTCGCCTCCTGGTTAACCTCCAAGAAAGGTGTTTTTACCTGGCAGGCAAGTTTGGTCTTTGGATTTTTCACGATGGCGGTGGGCTGTGCCTTGCTCTTGGCCTCCGGTTATCAAATCGACAGGAGAAGGCCTTGGATGCGCCTTGGCTCGGCGATTCTTCTTGTCGGAGCGCTGGAGTCGGGCGTTGCCGGTACGGCTTTGGGCGCTTACGGAAAGCTCTCGGATGCCGAGGCGGTGATCATTGTGGATGTGGAGCCTTTGCGCACTGTTCCTACAGAGGTGGAGCCGCAGGCCGAAAAGGCTTATCCTCCGGGCTCGATTGCCCACTTGGAAAAGACCTTTTTGGGATGGAGCAAGATCCGCCTGCCGAATCATGATGTTGGATGGATTCGTTCGGAGCATGTCGTTCCGTTGTACTAGGGTTGCAAAAACGCCCGCCTCCCACCCCGCCTGACGCAC
>RGGS01000341.1 GCA_010024525.1 Verrucomicrobiota bacterium
AACGCTTGAAAGGTAGCCACAGGGGTTGCACGTTTCCGGTCGAGGAAATCCCGTAAAGTGCCTTGGCCATCGTAGATATCTGGTTTGGATAATACGACCCAATCTGGCGGGGGAAGGGAGGCTAGGCTTTCCCGGGTTAAATTGGGCACGGGAGTAAATGGCTGGACCCCGTAGAATCGGGCGGCCGCGTCATCGGCGGCCCACCAGACGGTGTCGCCATTGCGGCGGCTCCCCACCCGGAAATTTCGCGAGAGCCCCGAGGCCAGAATTCCCCAAGCCGGTAAAGACCAGGCCAATGGCCACCAGCTTTGTCCCGGATTGGCCAAGCTGTTTCTGAGCCCGGCCCACAAGAGCGAAATGGTCAAAGCGAGTACGACCAAGGCTCCCAGGCAGGCTTTGAGCTCCGGGGTGGTGCCAGTGCGCAATAGGGATCTTCCGGGCAGAAAACCGGAGGAACCGGTCCACTCGCAGGCAGCATAGGCCAGGGACTTAAAGCTGGTGGCGCCCACCGCGGAGGCTTTGGCTCCCAAGAAGATCACCCATCCATGAAAAAGAAGGGCCGCTAGACCGCCGACCACCAAAAACGCGGTGATCGCTGTTTGAAATTGGATTTTCCGGGTGCGGGTACAAATAAAGACGGCGAAGTTCAACATCCACCAAGCCAAGCCGTAGATGGTGGTCCAAGCCAAGAGAACGGTCCCCAAGGCCATCATCCAACACCAGAAGTTGGTGGCAAGGTCTTGGCCCGCCAAGACCTTCGTGATTCCGGCATACGCCAAACAGGCCAGGCCAAACTGCATGGCATAGGGCCTGACCTCGTTGGCGTAATAGAAAAGGAAGGGGTTGGTGACTAGAAAGAGTGCCATCCAAAAATCGGCCTTCGATGAACCTCGGGGCTTGATGGCCAAAATCAAGGACACAAACCCCAAAAGCATCCAAGGCAAATTGGCGGCGCGCAGGATGGTCTCGTGATTGCCAAGCCCTCGGGAAACTCCCCAAAGGTAATAATGATAAGCGGGCAGATGCATTTCTGTTGCATGTATGCGGGAAATTTCGGACCAGACCCCGCCGAAGGAAGGGGATAAAGTGACCACCGCACTGACTGCCTCGTCGATCCATAAGCTGTCTGTTTGAATCCAAAAAGGCGCGAGAGCCAGCCAGAGAGCTAGAATCCACCACGGACGAAATGCGCCACCGGAAAACCGCATGTCGCAGTCTCGACCTTTCCTGATTCCAAGGCAATATGGCGTCGCTATGTATAACCAAGAAAGGAGCCTAGCCCTGAGTAATTCTTGGGGCTGGCAATGTCGTAGCCCTTGTCTGGGAGGGAAAGTGATCGGTGCGTGTTGGTGAAGCCCATGGTTTCTATTGTCACTCCCCTTTTCAATGAGGAGGCGGGAATTCCCAGGCTGGCTCTTGCTTTGGGAAAGGTCCTGAATCGAGAATGCCCCTTGGATTGGGAGTGGGTTGCGGTAGATGACGGCAGCCAAGATATGACATTCGCGACGATCCAAAAAGAAATCACCACGGCGCCCAGCTGGCAAATCGTCCGTCTTAGCCGAAATTTCGGCCAACAAGCCGCCTATCGTGCCGGGCTGGAAGCGGCCCGGGGCGAGGCGGTGGTTTTTTTGGATGCGGATTTGCAGGATCCTCCGACGGTGTTCACGGCCGAGATCACCGATTCGCGGATCCTCGACATCACCGAGGTTCGAGTGGGTTTGAATCTGGTCGGTGTCTCGT
>RGGS01000342.1 GCA_010024525.1 Verrucomicrobiota bacterium
CCTGGCCAAATCGCTGTGTCTGCCGGAGTTTTTGCCCGGGGTGAAGGGGGCAAAAATCCGGAAATGGTTGAAGACGGAGGGTAGCGAAGTGAAGGCAGGTGAGCCTTTGGCCCAAGTGGAACTGGCCGAACCGACCCTACCGGTGGAGGCTCCGGTGAGCGGTATGTTGGTGAGAATCGGCGTGCCGGCGGGCGGGGCGGCGATTCCCGGATCGCCAATCGGAGCCGTCCGGGTTTTGGGGCACGTCGACATTTTTGCCAAAAAGCAGTTCGACGTGATGTGTCCGGGCTACGGGCCCAATCCAGGATCGGCCACGGTGGTGCGTTGGGTGAAGGACGAGGGGGACGCGGTGGTGAAAGGGGAGAAGATCGCGGAGATTCGGCCGGCTGAGGCGATGGCAGCGATCAATTCTCCTGGCTCGGGTACGTTGGTGAAAATTGAATCGCCGGAAGGGACGGCGGTGAAGGTGGGGCAAAGCGTGGCCAAAATGGGAATTGGACGGGTGCCGGTGAAGTTGGGAGGCGAGTGGTTTTATGTGGATGAACGGGGAAACCGGGTTTGGTCGGCGCAATATAGCGAGGTGGGTGCGATGCAGGGAGGAATGGCGCCCGTCCGGGTCGGAGAAAATTGGGGGTTTGTCAACGAGGAGGGGAAATTGGTGGGAAAACTGGAGTATGAAGGGGCAGGGCGGGTATTTGGAGGCTTGGCGATGGTGAAGATGAGGAACCGATGGGGTTATGTGGCGTATCAGGATGGCGGTTTGCGGATGGTCATCCCTCCCCGGTTTATTCGAGCCCATGATTTTTCCGAGGGGCTGGCAGCGGTGGAAGAGAGTGATGATGCGCCGGTGGGGGATGAGACGGAATCGGAGACGGTGGAGGATGAGTCCAAGAGAATCCAAGCTCCTCCTGCCTGGGGGTATATCATTCCCAGCGGCAAGTTGTGGTTACGATTGGACTTTGCCGAGGCGGGAAACTTTCGGGATGATCGGGCGGCGGTTCGGCCCTTGGGAGACGGAACCCCCTGGGTTTTGATCGATAGCAAAGGAAAAGTCAGGACAAGGGGGGTCTACACCGCGCTGGTTTTGTTGGGAGAAAAACGAGTGGCGTGGAAAAAGGATGGAAAGTGGGGCCTAATGGATTTTCAGGAAAGGGTGATTGAGCTCAAGCCCGGTGCAGAGAGGCAGGATATTCTGACGGCGGTAGGGCCATTCGGGGACAAGCGGGCACCGGCCAAGGGTGAAGGGGGAAAGTGGGGGTATCTGGATCCCGAGGGAAAATGGGCGATCCCGGCGAAGTTTGATAGGGCGGGTGTCTTTCGGAGGGGTTTGGCGGCGGTGAAAGAGCCGGGGGGGAAGTGGGGTTATCTCAAACCGGACGGAACTTGGGCTTTGGAGCCGAGATTTACCAAAGCGCGTGCGTTTACCGATGGCTTGGCGGCGGTATCGGAAAAAGGGGAGCCGGAAGCGGGGGTGGAACTGGAAACCGGTGGGAATTGGGAATAAAAAGGAACGGATGGATTACAAGGATTACTACGCCGTTTTGGGGGTCGGCAAAACCGCGACGCCGGAGGAGATCCGGACTGCCTTTCGCAAAAAGGCGCGGGAGCACCATCCGGATGTGGCCAAGGACAAGGCCAAAGGGGCGGAGATGTTCAAGGAAGTGAACGAGGCGTACGAGGTGTTGAGCGATCCGGCCAAGCGGGCGAAGTATGACGAGATGGGGAGGGAGGTACCGGGTG
>RGGS01000343.1 GCA_010024525.1 Verrucomicrobiota bacterium
GAAGACCTGGAGAGCTCTCTTCTTGATAAGTTAGAACAAAAGGGAACTCCCCTTGAGAGCTCTTGGGTTAAAAGAGCCAAAAAAAGGGCCAAACAAAAGCATTTAAGCAGTTTAATTGCCGACGGGCTTATAGACTATACCGAGGAATTAAATTGGAGAAAAGGAATGTCTTTTGAAGACGACCTCCTTTTTAAGGGCTTTTTGGGAATGACAAAATGTATGTCAAGCCTAACCATCACAAAGGACAAAGTAACCTCAAGGTATTGCGGTCATCGTCTTTGCCTCGTTTGTTCCAATATCCGCACGGGCAAAATGCTTAACCGCTTTGAGGCAACCTATAAAGAGAAATTTACCGACCCTCATTTTGTAACCTTAACCGCTCCGAATGTTCCTCCTGACAAGTTAGGTCAAGAGGTTAAAAAATACTTGGCCGTTTATGACGAAATAAGGAGAACTATTCGGGCTTATTTGCAAAGGAGAAAAGAACCGTATAGGTTGTGCGCTTTACGCAAGCTGGAGATTACTTGGAATAAGCAGAGGAACGATTACCACCCCCACCTCCACCTAATCGTTAATGACGAATTTCTTGCAAATGAATTTAGAAGGCTATGGCTTGACAAAATGCCCGAGGCTAACCTTAAGGCTCAACACATAGAAAAGGCCAACGAGAAAAGCCTAAAAGAGGTTTTTAAGTATGTAACAAAGTTTTTTACCGAAGACAAAAAGACAAAAAAACTCAAAATTTACCCTCCCCAAGTTTTGTATCAAATCACCCAAGCCTTATACCGAGTGAGAACTTTTGGGACGATTAATTTGCCCAAAGAAATTACCGAAATAGAGGCCGACCCCATACAAGAAGATAACGCTCTAGAGGGCCTTATTCAGCCCGACAAGCCTATTCTTTACACTTATGTAGGCTCTCCTCATTGGAACTGGTATGAGGCCGACCCTGATTCTTTGAATGCTAATCCATTGGTTCCTGAATACGATACCAAATCCAAAAGATTAATCCGAGATTTTTACAATAGCGGATAGGTTTTCTTCCCTTGAATTTCTTTCCTACCTTTGGTCATCGCTCTGCAGAGGTGCAACGATAGCCCGACGAATTATCGTCTTAATTAACTCCGCTATATGCGGAGTTTTTTTTTGCTTTGAAACTACTTAAACACCATTTGGACACTACTTAAACACCATTTGGACATATCTTTTTCTTGCTTTTTCTTGCTTTTTCATAGCTTTTTCTTGCTTTTTCATAGCTTTTTCTAAAAAAAACGCTCTTTTTTTTGCAGTTCCTTTTAGTTTTTCCTTGCTTTTTTATGGTTTTTCCGTAGTTCCCTCAAAAATTAACGAGAATTCAGAGGGCAAAAACCTAACTTTACCGAACAAAAAAGGAGCCGGCTCCGCCTTTACCTTTTAGTCCCCCTCCGTTTCCGGTTGAACTCTAGACAAGTCCCGATGTCGGGAGGGGGTTTTTTTTGTCTTTTGCTTTTTGTAGGTTTGTAGTGTCTAGAGTTCACTAACGGATATGACATCACAAATTGACACACCTACAAAAAAATAAGTCCCTTGGGGAGGGCATCCCCTTTGCTAAATTGGTTCAATTAGCCAAGGCCGAGCAAGCAACGGAAGACCTGGAGAGCTCTCTTCTTGATAAGTTAGAACAAAAGGGAACTCCCCTTGAGAGCTCTTGGGTTAAAAGAGCCAAAAAAAGGGCCAAACAAAAG
>RGGS01000344.1 GCA_010024525.1 Verrucomicrobiota bacterium
GAGCTTTCGCCGCCATGACCAGGCGCGCCCCAATGCTTTGAGTATATGCGGATCCTGGGTGCGTGACTGGATATGTGGCTCGGTGGTTGATGCGACAATCCTCGGGCGACCGTTCTTGCGTTTGAGCTCGAGGGGGATGAAGAGCGTTGTATTGTCCTGTTTATACCTCATGCTGCAGCCTCCTTACTGACCGAGTTAGCAAGGTCATTGACCATGCTCATCAAACCGATCTTGTTAAGATCGACCTGAAGCCCTTCCGGACGGACCGTAATCCTTTCGACAAGCAGGTGTATAATTCGTCTTTGCTCGGCGGGCAGCAGTGACGGCCACAATTCGTCAAAACGGGACAGGCTTGTGATGACACCCTTCTCATCGGCTTTGACATCCTCGTGCCCGAGCGTTGCCAGAACATGCGCGACTATATCCGGCCCTTTGATCAGCTGCCGGATCTGGTTGATAACAGCTGCCTCGACCATGCCGGCAGGCAGGCGTGCTGGCCCTGCATCTTGGGAGACTGTGCGGTTTTTGATCAGATCCTGGGACACATAATAATGGTAAAGCCGCTCTCCCTTGCGGGCGAAGGTCGGTGACATGGCAGCCCCGTCCCGGGTAAAGATCAATCCTTTTAGAAGAGCTTCCGATTTATTGCGTGTCTTCGCGCCCCGCTCACGGGGACTTGTCTGCAGAACCGCATGGACCTTGTCCCAGAGGCCTTGGCCTATGATGGCCTCGTGCTCTCCCGGGTAACCCGTCCCCTTATGCACCGCCTCCCCGATATAAACGCGATTATTAATGAGTTTGTAGATAAATCCCTTGTCGATCCGGTTGCCGTGCTTGTTTTTGACCCCTTCCTCCTGCAATGCGCGCGCCAGCACTGATGCAGAGCCAAGTTCGACAAAGCGCTCGTAAATCATCCGGACAGTCCCGGCTTCGGCCTCGTTGATGACGAGCTTCCGGTCTTTCACGTCATAACCCATGGGTACATAGCCCCCCATCCACATACCGCGCTTGCGGGAGGCTGCGAACTTATCACGAATACGCTCTCCGATGACCTCGCGTTCGAATTGGGCAAAGGATAACAGGATATTCAGGGTCAACCGGCCCATGGAGGTCGTGGTATTGAACGACTGGGTGACCGAAACAAAGGTGACATTGTTGCGGTCCAGAACCTCCACCAGCCTGGCAAAATCCATGAGCGATCGGCTCAGCCGGTCGATCTTGTAGACCACGATCACATCGATCAGACCCGCCTCGACATCCTGAATCAATTGTTTGAGCGCCGGTCTCTCAAGCGTTCCGCCCGAAAACCCGCCATCGTCATAGCGCTCACGGATCAGCGCCCAGCCTTCCGCCTTCTGGCTTGTGATATAGGCCTCGCAGGCCTCACGTTGTGCATCAAGGGAGTTGAACTCCATCTCGAGCCCCTCTTCCGAGGATTTGCGGGTATAGATGGCGCAGCGCGAGCGTTTGATCTTTGTAATCCCGTTCTGGCTCATGAGCGCGCTCCCTGCTTTGCCCGCAGCCCGAAGAAGACGAAACCGTTCCAGCTGCTGCCTGTAATGGTTTTGGCAACGGCAGAAAGCGATTTGAATTTCAAGCCCTGCCATTCAAAGCCGTCAGGGCAAACGGTAACGCTATGCTCCACCCCGCCCCATTCCCTGACCAGTCTGGTGCCGGCAAGGGGATTGCGGGGATCACCAGCCATAGCCTTGCG
>RGGS01000345.1 GCA_010024525.1 Verrucomicrobiota bacterium
GCACAAAGCGGAGCCTCGGGTCCCACCACCACCAAACCCGGGCGCTCTTTTTGCGCCCAACCGGCGATACCCGCCACATCCGTAGCCGACAAAGGGAGATTGACCCCCACATGGGAAGTCCCGGCGTTGCCCGGAGCAAACCAAATTTTTTTTATCCTGGGATCACGGGAAAAAGACCATCCCATGGCATGCTCCCGCCCCCCACCACCGACAATCAGCACCGTGAATGGATCTGCCATGAAGCGTTCTGTTTTCGCAACTTACGCTGATTTCGAAAGAAAAGATTTTGAACATCCTCACAGCGGTTTTGCATCACCGGTGAATGAGGTAACTTAGATCCATGCTCAGGTTCGGAATCATCCTCATGCTTTGTGCCCAAGCGCTACCAACCCGAGCTGAAACCGTGAAATCGCTCCCGTGGTTGGATGGCGAACAGCTCGTCTACCTGATCCAATGGGGCCCGCTCGAAGCAGCCGAGGCTATCTTTTCCGCCCGAAACGACCCGAAAAAGGATGATGCCCAAAGGTTTGAACTCTTTCTTCGCTCGCGCGGTCCGGTGGAAGCCTTTTTTCCCATCCGTAGTCGCTTCTCCTCCCTGACCCAACTACGACCCTGGCGCTCCCTCGAATACACCCAAGACCGCTCCGAGGGAGGAAATGTGCGCAACCGTAAAACCATCCCCGATTACTCCGTCAAATTGGGCCGCTTTTTTCCCGCCCCCGGGAAACCGGAGGAAAACTTCGACCTTCCCGAGGGGCCGGCCGAGGACTTCGGCTCCATGCTCTATCACGTCCGGGCCCACCCCTGGAAAGCGGGCGAATCGCTGCAATGGAACGTCTTGGAAAACAAGGAACCCCTCTTCGCTAAAATGACCTGCAACCGCATTGATCAGATCGAACTGGAGGACGAAAAGCCCCGACGCTTGATTGAGATCTTTGGAGAACCGATCGGCGCGTCCAAACGCCATCAAGGGTGGATGAAACTATGGATGACCGACGACTCCCGCCGCATTCCCGTCTTGGCCAAATTAAAATTCCAGTATGGCACCTTTGATATCCTTCTGATCCGTGGCGGCGGGGCGGAACTGGACATGACCCAAGACGGCGAACCTTACGCCGTTTTTTCGGACACCGACCGCCCTCACCCCGTTCCCTGACAACATCTTATTTTGAGACCGGATTCAACGTTTCCAGCCGAATCCGCGAACAACACTTCATCAGCGTCGCATCCAAGACTCATGTCGCCAAGCCCCGTGGTCAGGATTAGGCCTCAGGGTGAAGCATCCGGTTTCCTTCAGCTTGAAAACCTCCACCCCATCCAGCCAGGTGAGATCGGCAAAGTCGACGGACATGGACGAATCATCCTCCAGTGCCTTTTCCCAGCGCACAATGGTCTTGGGCCTGACCATCTCCAGCCAATCCCTGCTGAGATTGGCTTCTGAGGATTGGCTGGGGCCCTGAATTAAAACATCCGCTCTGAGTTCCTCCCCATGAGCCAAAACCAACTCTCTCTCGACAGTCGCGGAGATCGACCCGGCCCACAACAACCTGGCCTCTCCGCAGTTTAACCTAAGCACAATTCCGTTCTCCTCGGCCCGACCTCCCTCACCCGCCGGCGGCCAAAGAATTTCCCCCGTCCAATCCTCCCCCCATCTCCACTCATCGCCCACTCTCCAAAACCTTCTTCCGATGCCGCATTGTTCCATCTCGCC
>RGGS01000346.1 GCA_010024525.1 Verrucomicrobiota bacterium
CCCACCGCCCTCGCGGCCGCCTCCCTCACCACCGCTTGCCAATCTCTGGTTGAATCCTTCACCTGATCAGCGTGCAATCGTCTGGGGGTGGGAGTCGAGGAAAAGGTCCGGATCTTTCTCTTGGCCGTTTTTCCCTTAGGATGCCTTGGTGAAGACGGTGATCCTTCCAGCCGACTCCGCCTCGCTTCGCGAGGCAGCGGATCTTCTCCTTTCCGGGGAGGTGGTAGCCATCCCCACGGAGACGGTCTATGGCCTCGCCGCCGACGGATTTAGCCCGTTGGCTGTCCGAAAGATTTTTTCCGCCAAGGGACGCCCGTCAACCGACCCTCTCATCCTTCACTTGCCTTCCCCCGATCTCAAGGCTGCCATCTCTGCGGGAATTTTGGCCGACTGCATTCCTGAGGATGCTTATCGATTGGTGACAGCTTTTTGGCCGGGTCCCTTAACCCTGATTTTACCCCGTGGCCCCAAGGTCCCATTGGAGGTTACGGCCGGCCTCTCCTCCGTAGCCGTCCGTTACCCTGCCCACCCGGTTGCACAGAAACTTCTCACCCTCCTGCATGAGCTCAATGGAAAGATTCTCCTCATTTTGGATGGAGGGGAATCCACCACCGGGGTCGAATCGACCGTGGTCTCCCTCCTCACCCCGGAACCCACCATCCTCCGTCCGGGCAAGATCACTCACGAGGATATCGCACGCGTGATTGGCCGAACTCCCTGCCAACTGGTCCAAAACCTCCCCAAAAACCTATCCATGACCTCCCCAGGAATGCTGGAATCCCACTACGCCCCACAAACCCCGCTTTATCTTGCCGAGGCACCCATATCCCACACCCAACCTGACCTGCTGTTTATTCATTACCACACCCCCCAAGGATCTCTTCATCCAAATCAATTGATTTTATCGCCCCAAGGGGATCCCGAATCGGCTGCGCGAAACCTATACCGGATTTTAAGACAAGCCGACAGCAGACAGGGAAAAGCCATCCTGATCGAGCCCGTTCCCGATTCCAGCTTAGCTCCCGCCCTGAGAGATCGGCTTCAAAGAGCTAGTGTCGGGATCGCTAAGTGGGATGGAGCGAACTGGATTCTGCAGCGGCAAAAAGAATTCTAAATCTGCCCTCCGGGGCCCTCGCCGCTTTCACGATCCTCATCCTTTAACCGAACCATGGCGAGAACATGCTGCAAAAGCCTCTGCACTGAAATCTCCACCGACTCCTTGGAGGTTGGGAGAATCAGGTCAGGTTTCTCGGGCTTTTCATAAGGGGAGTCGATGCCGGTAAATCCCCGGATCTCCCCTTTGCGCGCCTTTTTGTAAAGCCCACGCGGGTCCCGTTTTTCACACTCCTCAAGAGAGGCATCCACATAGACCTCGGCAAAACCAACTCCGGCCGCATGGCAGGCCAAACGGACACCGGATCTTTCTTTTTTCAAGGGGGAAATAAGCGAACTGATCACCACCAATCCGGATTCCGCCATGAGCTTGGCCACCTCACCTGCGCGCCGGATATTTTCCGCCCGATCTTCCAGGCTGAATCCCAAGTCCGCGCACAGACCGTGGCGCAGATTGTCTCCATCCAAAATCATGGAGGCAATGCCCCGACGAAAAAGCAACGACTCCAAGGCCACCGCCAAGGTGGACTTGCCTGATCCGGAGAGACCCGTCAACCAAATGACCGCACCCTCATGACCAAAATGCGCCGCGCGAGCT
>RGGS01000347.1 GCA_010024525.1 Verrucomicrobiota bacterium
GCCGGGAAGTATGATTTTTCCCGGTTCGAAGAAAATCATGCCAAGAATTTTTCCCGTTCGGTCGGAAGCCGCCAGCAAGTCCGGTTGGACTTTCATCGGACGCTGCTGCAGGGACCCCAGGAAATCGTTCCCGGACTTGGCTCCAGGGAGAAGAGCGTAGGCATACTCCCCACCCGTGGGGTGTGTCCCATGATTCAAAACAGCGGAGAAGATTTCCTCGGTGGCTGGGGTGTTTCCCTCCGGGGTGAGGCGTTGGATTTTTTTCCAGGTGCCGTTTCTTTTTTCACGACTGAGCAGGACTTCGGGGCCGAGAAGTAGGGCATATCCAACGCTGTCGTGAAGAAACCACGCGGGAGCCGTAAGCTGGGTCGGTTGCCCCTCTTCCAGTCGTCCTCGGGAGGTGACGATCTCCCCCCGGGCAAGGCATTGATTGATCGTGGTATAGACCGGATTCCCGATTTCCGCTCCCTGGATCCCCGAACCAAGAAAAAGTATCTCATCTCCGAAAAAAAACCACGCCTTGTGGGCCTCGAGGCCGTCTTTTCGCAGAATCATTCCGGCGACTCCCCGGGTCCCGTCGCTGACGCCGCCGGCAAAGGGGGAACCACCTTCCGAACCCTTGCCCCATGGCAGAACGGGCAAGGGCTTTTCGGATTGGGGGGCGGTGATGCCTGGGATCTGCCGCCAATTCCAGAGAGGAAAAATGGTCCGGTATTCATTGCCATCTCGCATCAGGCAAAACGCACCGTCTCCAAGATGGTAGCCCAGTTCATTTTCCCCATTGCCAGATTCGTAGCCCTTGATGCGCGTCGAGGACAACCGCACTGAGGCTTGAAATCCGGAGCGTGCATGGGCCATGTAATCGCTTCGCCAGAACATCCGATTGCCCTCAAGGGGCGGCGCGTTGCTCTCCTCGAGAACCCTCGCACGCAGGGCTTCAAGTTCGCTCTTTCGTTCCGGCCAAGCCTCCGCCATTTGTCGTGCCGTACGATGGACTCCGCGGGCTCCTTGGCCAGGCCTGGAAATTTCGCGGCCAACCACCCCGTAATCCCACGCATCCCCGCGGATCATGAACTGCTCTCCCTCCAGCAGGGTGTTGGCCAGAATCTTTACCTTGGAGTCGGGCAAGGCGTAGCGCGTTCCCTCGAGTGCGAATGCCCAGCGGGCCATTTCCCCGATGAAGGCTCCCCCGTAGCCGCCGCTATAAAGAAGCGGCCCGTGCTGATGAAAACTAAAATCGGCCTGGATCCCTTCCCCCTCGGTGATTTCGACTTCACGGGAGAGTGCCTCGGCGGCATGCCGGGCCCCGGCAGAATCTCCGGCCAGCAGGGCGCCGATCAGGGTCGGGCCGGCGGACCAAACCAGATTGGCGCCGGTGGCCGGATGTCCTCCGTAAAAATATTGCCCTTCCCGCAATGAAACCCGCAGCAGGGGAAGCGCCCCCTGAATGTCCCCGGGACCAAGTTCCTTTCTCATCAGCACAAGGGAGCGGCATAACGAAAGGGGGACCCCCATGGTGTAAAACCATTCGTGCCGAGGTTTTAGTCCGAGACGAATCCATGCAGCCAAGGTCTTTCGGTAGGCGGAAGAAAGTTCGGGCCGGCCCTGACTTTCGCCCGGGGCACGAAAATCCCAGGCGATCCGTGTCATCCGCTCCACGTGGGGGAAAGCGCGAAATCCGGGCTGTTTTTCTCCGTCATACTCAATCTC
>RGGS01000348.1 GCA_010024525.1 Verrucomicrobiota bacterium
GAAGAGTATCCTGTTCTATTTAGAAAACAAATTAGTCAGATTCACCTGCTCTTGGTTTATACATATCCTGTGCTCTTTGAGCAGATGCACGGCGAGCAGCAACTTGTTGAGCAGGAGACCTACGTTCTGAACCATATTCACCAGCAGCAGGTGGTTTTTTACCAGGAACTTTTTTACGTTGCCCTGCAGGCTTACCTTCCATTCCACGAATAGTCTTTTTTACAGCACGATATGCTGGATCTGAACTACCACCACTTTGCTTTCCTTGCTCTCTTTCAAGACGATTGAGTTCATCAATTTGCTCTACTTCCTCAGCAGCAACCATTACGATAGGATTTCTTGCTCCCCTAAATCTTGCAGCAGTTTTAGCAAGATTTACTGCTGTTGGAATTGAACGAGGATCCATTTTATCTCGCTCTTCTCTTGCTTTCTTTCTCCCGGCAACGTCCCGTCACTTTTTGGGGGTTGCACCGCCTCCATCTTCAAACCGATCTCAGGCATTCCCTCACCACCTTTTTCACTCTCTTAATTCCGATCCTCGCTCTCCTTGCCTTGGGCTCTGGAATGTATTGGGCCTTGGGTTGGCCCCTTGAGCCCCAACCGGCCTTGCTCCGCTTCATGGAGGCGCGGGATTCCAAAACTCTCGCGCCTTTTTTATTCTACGCACTGATCATCGCTCCGGCTTGGGAAGAACTCTTCTTTCGGGGAACTCTCTTTCCTTGGCTCTCCTCAAGACTTCCTGTGACTCAGGCACACTGGCTCTCGGCCCTCGCCTTTGGGGCTGTCCACCTTCATGGTCCCACTTTCATCCCCCTGACTTGTTTGGGAGCAGTCCTCGTTGGGCTCTACAGAAATTCCCAAAGTCTAATTCCTTCTTTTCTTCTTCACTCCCTTTTTAATGCCAACACCTGCATCCTTCTGCTGCTGGCTCGTCCGCCATTGCCTCCATGAAAAATGTCGCCTCCTCCGAAGACCGATGGGTCGAACGTTGGATCATGCCTTTTCTTCGTCGAAAAACCAAAGGTATCCGATATGCCTTCGGTCACGACTGTGCCGTTCTTCGCTCCCCATCGAAACGCCACGATCTGGTTTTTAAAACCGACGCCGTGGTCGAGGGAGTCCACTTCACCCCCTCCACGCCTCCCGCTTGGATCGGACGAAAAGCCCTCGCCCGGCCCCTCAGCGACCTCGCCGCGGCCGGAGCCGTTCCCAAGGCCGCCCTGGTCACGGTGGGTTGTCGGGACTCCGCCCAAGCCCGGCGCTTGCAAAAGGTCTACCGTGGAATCGCCGTCCTAGCTGAAAAGTTCAACCTCCACGTGGTGGGTGGGGAAACCGTTCGCACCCGACAACTTTTTCTCTCGGTCTCCCTTGTGGGGGAAGTCGCACCGGGATATTCCCCCGGACGATCGGGAGGAAAACCCGGGGACCATCTTTTCGTCACCGGAAAACTCGGGGGTTCCTGGCCCCGCAGACATCTCACTTTCGAACCGCGCCTGGCGGAGGGGCAGTGGCTGGTGCGCCATCGTTTTGCCTCCGCCATGTTGGATTTAAGCGATGGCCTGGGCGCCGATCTGCCGAGACTCGCCCGAGCCTCGCGTGTGGGGTTTCAAATCGACCCACAGCAAATTCCCCTTGCAGCCAAGGCCACTCCCCGGTTGGCGTTCACCCAAGGAGAGGATTACGAGCTTCTCTTCTCCGTTCCACCCCGCC
>RGGS01000349.1 GCA_010024525.1 Verrucomicrobiota bacterium
TGGTGGAGTTCGATGATTTCGGCAAAACCAAGCTGGAGGTGGCCACCAACACCGGGCGGGGTCTGATCCTGGTGGTCATTGTGAACGGCCGGGTGGTTTATGCGCCGAGGATCGACACCAACCTCACCCGGGGGGCGTTGGCCCTTCCGCCCGGCTCGATCCTGCCGGAGGAGATCCAGGCATTGAACGACACCCGGAATCGGGAACGTGCGCAGAGGCTCAAGGAGCTCTGAGCCGGGATCCTGCGGGTTATTCAAAATCGATCCTGCGGAGACTGCGATTTGTTTGGACGCGCGATTCCCGGCAAGGCAATCGGAAGACATGCATACGCGGTGTCTGGTACCCTTGGTGACTTTCGGGTGGTGCCTGGCTGGGCTGACGGATGGCAAGGGTTCGGTGGATCCTGCCGGTCAGGAGGCCGCCGGAATCGTTGCCGGAATTCAGGGGGGCAGCGGTGCGAGGTTGTTTTTTAATGAGAAAACGTTCCGGCTGGAAGTTCGGGACGATCTGGGGAAATTACTGGAGGAGATCAACGCGGGAACGGTTAGCCGCACGGTGGATGTCGCGGGGCAGGAATACCGGTTGAGCTTCGGGAAGGATGAGATGGGACGGCCCAGCGTGATTGTGCGGCCCGGTCCAGCCATGCGGAAACCCCTCTTGGTCGAGGTGTTTGGGCGAAAGGCGGTGCTTTCCCCTAATGCCTCGTTGATGGCCACGCTGGCGGACGAGCGGCAGGTGTTTTACGAACCCTCGATTTGCGGGGAGGTCTACTACATCGAGGATTTTGGCGGGCCAGGGAGCAAGGTGAGTCGCCTGGCCTCGTCTCGGCGGGAGGTGGCCGTGTTGGCCAAACCTTCCAGTCCGACCGGTGAAGGGCCGGGGACCCTGCAGGCCAATCAACAGGACGGCAAGGAGATGGAGAAAGCTGGGGATGCCTTTAAATCGGCAGTTTTTGCCGTTTTTGGGCTCCCGGATAAACAGCCCTCCAGCAAGGCCAAGGTGTATCGCTTGAGGAGTACCGGCGAAACCGAGGACGCTCCCGAGGTCGCCAAGCCGGTATCGGCCGAAGCGGGGCGACCTTAATTTGGGGCGTAGTTCGGCTCTTTGATTTTCCAATCCACGCACTGAAAAGTTTGGGCGCTGACTTCAGCCCAGCGGATTGTTTGCGTGGTTTCCTCGTCGATCGGCCGTCTTTCACGAAGACCGTTGGGACTACGTGTTTACCATCCGCCGACAAGGCGTTCCGCTCAATGTAAGCGGCGGTTTTTAGAAATGCTTGGGGTCCCTCCACGGCGTGGGAACGGAAACGATTTTGGTACACGGCCCCATGCCCCACGGTGGCATGGGATTTCCGGTAGCGGGCGGCATGAGTGGTCCCGAACCAGTGCATGAACCGGCTGATCGACTTGGGCTTTTGAGGCTGGGCGAGCAAGTGCCAGTGGTTGGGCATGACACAGTAGGCGAAGATAGAGACGGGAAATCTCCCTTGGGCCTCTCGCAGGACCTGACCCCACTGGAGATAATCAAGCGCCGTTTGAAAAAGGGGGAGAGATCCGGCACTGCGGTTGCAAAGATGGAAAGTCACCCCAGTTGGGCAATTCCGTCGTTTCCGTGCCATAGTAAATATAACTCCGGTTTTTTAAAAAGGATGCGGCCCTTTTTAAAAATAATTGGGGTCAGACCCGGGGTCAGAGGTGGGGACAGACC
>RGGS01000350.1 GCA_010024525.1 Verrucomicrobiota bacterium
AAGGCCGAGGGCTTTACCGAGCCGGCCAACACGGCCGCCCCACGGGACCCATCGGCTCCACCACCTGCTCCCTACCGTCCACGCCGGGACACCCGGCCATGGCGACTTCGTCGTGGGTGGAAGGGTAAAAACCGCTAGTAAGATGCTGGCCGCCAGCGGCCTCGCAATTTACACCTTTCAGGGCGATTCCTAGGTGTATGAGGAACCACGGCAAACGGCTTCAGAGTTTTGTGCGCAACTGATAGGGATTAGCTGATTTCATTAAATGTTTTCACCACGCTAACGATCAAAGCTATCTGACCTAGTGTACGCAACGTGACGATTGCAACCGCGGCGCCCCCGCCGGGTTCGCTGCAGCGCATGGTTAGGCCACCGGTGTCTGTAAATGTGTGCGGACATACTGCTCAAACGTCTCAGCGTCGGCTGGTGGATAGTAACAAAAACCCTCCCGCCAAGTAATCCGATAATGCTGCAAAGATGTGAACGATGCTGTCATCTCTCGTGCCGGAAACAACGGCCAAAGCCATCCGCGACGAATAAGCTCCCAGCGCGGGGCGACCTCCACGGACGAGACAATACTCCAAGGCAAAAACTTCGGAGCGCCAAGAAACCGGTGAAAACGGATGCCCTCGGTCGTGAGCGTCATGCTCCAAACTGAAAAGGCGAGGAAGATGAAATAAATAACCGCAGGAACAATCACAGCAACAGGCCAAGACCGCGACAGCAGGAAAGCGATGACACCCGGCAAAACAAACAGAACCAAGAACTGGGCTGGAAACACGACAAACGCGACAAGGCAAAAGTCAGCAGCATCGCGCGACATGATGCGCGGCTTAATCTGAATAGTTGTGGCTTGAGTTGTCATGGTGCGAGGTGGCCTAACGCTCGAGGACAGCCGCCGAGCGCAGCGAGGTTGGCTGGTCCGATTTGTTAGGCAGTCTACTCATCTTGGCTGCCTGTGCTTTGATACAAACTGTCCGCCACGCCCTTCCAGTCGCCGATTTGCATATCGCGGGAGTCGTAACGCGTGCGAAATGCTGTGATGCGTTGTTCCAGATATGACCATGCGGCAGGTTCATCTCCCCTCTTCCGCGCGGCAAGGGCTTGGCTAGCGGCGAGTGCCTCGAACAAAGCCTGAAGGTCTGCCTCTTGATTAATACGCCCGACATTCTGCCTGATCTGCGCCAGTGTATCTTTCATCTCCTGCTCAGACATTTCAGACAAAGCTTCTTTAAGGAGCGGAGTAGAGGGTTCGACTATTCTTGCGATATTCGCATAGCCGAAAAACTGGCTGACCCCATAGCCCGCGAGGAACAAGCCTGCACCCAAAAGAAGCATGAGGGCTATGCGTAGTGGTTGGTGTTTTTGCATGATGGATTTTTGCCTAACGTATAGTATACGACAGTTCGTTAATATTGGGTTTTACGACAAGTCGCGCATTACTTATCGCTTTTTAACTGCCAAATAAAGCCGCCAACTGTCCCCAAGAGCACCAGCGGTATGGAAACAAACCAAACCCAGGTTTGATCACCAAAACGCTCATGAAGCCATATGGCGACCGGAATAGAACAAATTACTCCAAGGTAAAACCTCCAGGAGGCGAAGAACTCTATAAATCCACTTAAGGGACCTTGGAGACTCACTGAATCTCTCTTTACCAGCCCCCCCACCAACCCTCAATCCCACATTCCCGGGAATGTG
>RGGS01000036.1 GCA_010024525.1 Verrucomicrobiota bacterium
CCTTCTCTAACTCTTCATACGATCCAAGCCTCTCCGTGCCAGCACGTCCCTCCACGAATCTCTCCATCCGCAGCGGACAGATTGTTCAGCGACTTAAACAAGCCTATCCGAACGCCCACTGCGAGTTACATCACCGTAACGCTTTGGAATTGCTGATGGCCACCATTCTTTCGGCCCAATGCACGGATGAAAGGGTTAACAAAGTGACTCCCGCCCTTTTTGCCCGATGCCGCACCGCAAGGGACTACGCCGAAATCCCCCTGCCCGAGTTGGAGTCCATCATTCGCACCACCGGCTTCTTTCGGGCCAAGGCAAAATCCATCCAAGGCTGCGCTCGCCGCCTGCTTGACAAGCACCGGGGCGGTGTCCCCAAAACAATGGAGGAACTTCACCAATTGCCGGGCGTCGGGAGAAAGACTGCCAATGTGGTTCTCGGGAACGCTTTCCACTTGGCCGAAGGAATTGTCGTGGATACCCACGTGGGCCGCCTCTCCCGCCGCCTGGGCCTGACCCGCCATCAGGATCCCGTGAAAGTGGAGCAAGCCTTGGTCAAAATTGTGCCGAAAGCGGACTGGACCCTTTTCTCCCACCTCCTGATCTGGCACGGTCGCCGCCGTTGCTCCGCCCGCAAACCCGACTGCACACATTGCGAAATTTCCACTCTTTGCCCGAAACGCGGAATTCACAGGTAAAGCCCGACGTCCCGGCAGGCCGTTTTGCAAGTTCTCCCGCCTTCCACCCCTGCCGCCTACGGTGGCAGTGTCGCCTCCACCTTGAGGAATCCCTGTCCAGACGAAGTCGGCAAGGTTGCCTCATACCGCTTGTAACCGGTCGGCACACCATTGGTG
The DNA here is from genome assembly GCA_010024525.1 of Verrucomicrobiota bacterium. GTDB lineage: Bacteria > Verrucomicrobiota > Verrucomicrobiia > Methylacidiphilales > Verrucolacustridaceae > Verrucolacustris. Next base: position 849 of record RGGS01000036.1, read on the forward strand.
TTGGTAGATAGCTGTGGCGTGATGCTATTGGAAAACCCTCCGCTGAGGCTGGTTCCGGATTTCACCGCGTAGGTGATTCCCCCGGCATCTTTCTGCAGGAACGTCAATTTCACTTGGTTAGTCTCCTGACTCAGCGTCGCCAGATTCCCGCCTGAATGGGTAGGATTGAGACCAAAGGCATACTCCTGCGCATTGCTCCAGCCATCCCCATCCGGATCGGCGCTGGAGGAGGCATTCGCGCCGCTCAACCCGTACCCGTCCGCCCAACTGCTCAGCGGATTGGCGTTGACCGTCAGACTTACCATGGTCGTCACCGTATTGTAGTTAGCCGAATCCGCTGGCGTGAACGCAACTTGATAGCTTCCCGAGGAACTCGGCACCGTGTCGGGCGAGCTCCAAGCGAAGGTTCCGGGGACCGTTGCCGTTCCTCCGCTGAGGATGGAACTGCCAAGAGACTGGCCAGTGCCGATGGCGGAGGCGGTTGGTGGTGCCGTGATAGATGGGGTGGCCTTGGTCACCTGAACTGTCCGCGTCAGGGTTTGGCTCACGTTGCCAGCGGTATCCGAAACCACATAACTCAACGTGTAGTTACCCGCCGCCCAGCCCACCGACGCCAGCGTGTAGGGTCTCATGACCTGAACATAGGCAGATACGTCACCATCCACGGCATCTGTCGCGGTGGCACCGGGATCGCTGAAAGTGGATCCATAGGTCAACTGAATGGAATTGGACCCGACCAGGGTGATCAAAGGAGGCGTCTGATCGGTAACATACACCGTACGGCTGGCCGAGGATGTGTTTCCCGCTACATCGGAGGAACTGTACGTCACCGCATAGGCGCCCACCACGCTCGGATTCACCGGGTTGTTGGTGCTGACCGCCCGGTTGGTGGCCCCATCCAAGGCGCTGGCTCCGGCATCCATGTAGGTGCTCCCATGCGCGATCGTGACTGGATTCGTTCCCGCCATGGTGATGACCGGCCCGTCCTGATCCTTGGCCCGCAAGGCGTTGATGAACGTGGTGTTCCCGGTGCTGTTGGGGGATCCAAATATCAGCGTGCTCGAGGTGACAGCACCCGTACTCGAATAAAAGTCGGCCAACGTGGCATTGCTGTTGAGGGCCCCCACCATGGTTCGACTGCCACCATTCAACGTTTGGGTGATATTCATCTTCTTACCCTTGAAGTTGTTGTACTGGGTTCCCGGGCTGCCTACCGCCAGCAGATGGATGCCCCCGGCAACGCCTTCGGATCCGGCGTCGGCCGTCTTGATCATGACCATTTCGGTATTGCCCAAATCAAACCCTCCGGCGGCGGTGGTGAAGTAATTAGTATTTCCTAGGTTCACGCGCAGGAGGAAATCAGACGAATCCAAATCCTCGACTGAGGAGGTTCCGGCGGAAAGCACGATGAGAGTCCCCGCCTTGACCCGCGACCAGAGCACGACGTCATTGAAGACAAATTTTCCACCCTGATCGCTGCCCATGTTGTTATTGAAATCTTTGATTGTCATGCCCCGCATATCTAACGGCGGAGCCTGATTCGTATAGCCCGTGACCAGAATTTCGATTTTGTCACTGGAACCGTTGTTCCAGAACTTGTTGATCACCGCGGCTAGCGGAATGGCATCCTGCTCAGCGGTGGTCATGGTCCTCAGTCGGTAGGTACCGGTGGAGACCCCGTTACTGTTGGAAGCCGTGACCGTAAAGAAATTGGTCCGGGAGACATTGGTGGAGATCCCGCTGATGGTTCCGTTGGTGGCATTGATACTGAATCCGGCTGGAAGCCCGGAGGCACTGAAGACAAAGGTGGCGTTGGTGTTGGTTCCTCCGACCGTCACTTGCGAACTGAAGCTGCTGTTGGTGTAGACGGAGCCCGTCATCGGCGAGGAGAACGCAGGTCCCGCCGCCAAAACACCACCGGAGAGGGCCAAGAGTTGGTTGCTGGCACCGCCCCCCGAATGTGTGACGGCCTCCGAGAGAGTGCCGGCTGGGGCGGAACTGCGGACACGCACATAAAGGGTGGTGTTACTGAGCACTCCCCCGTTGGGCACAAGGGTCACAGTGGAGGCAAAAGAGTTGCTGGCCGTGCCGATTTCGAAGTTGGTCGGGGAACTGACCGTGATCGCTCCCTTGAGGGAACTGCCGGACAGGACGTAGCTCTGGCTTCCACTCGCCGTTCCGGTGATGGTGCTGAATCCAGCCAAGGTGTTGGTGGAAAGGGTCAGAATGGGCGTGGGCGAGGAAACAATTCCTGAAACTGAGAGGTTCCGAGAAACCGCGCCCGCCGAAACATGGGAAACCGCGCCCGTGTAACTTCCAACGGTGGCCGAGGCTGCCAACCGCACATAAAGCAAAACATTCGAGAGAGCTCCCGAAACCGGGGCAAGGCTAAGAGAAGGTGAGAAACTTACGTTATTCGAGCTCACTTCAAACGCTGCGGGCGCAGTCACGTTCACCGCATTACTTAGATTCACACCGGCGAGGTTATAGATCTGGCTTACCCCGGGGGTTCCGGCAACGGATCCAAATCCCGTCAACGAGGAGACGGAAAGGCTTAGCGTCGGCGTGATGGATTGAACCGTCCCCGAAACGGCCACCGACAAGGGAGCAGCATCTCCTCCCGCATGGCCGATGCTTCCCGAGATCGCTCCCACGGCGGCGTTGGTATGAATCCGGACGTAGATCGGCACGGCAGACAGGGTTCCGTTGTTGGTCACGGAGAGGGTGCCGGCAAAAGAGCTATTGTTGAGGCTGATTTCAAAATTGGCGGGAGCCGTCACCGTGATGGGCCCCGTCAGATGGCTGCCCGAGAGGGTGTAATTTTGGGACGTGGAGACGGATCCGGCGTAGGCACTAAAGGAATTCAAGCTGGCGACGGATGTGCTCATGGAGGGTTGGACAACCGAGCCACTGAGGGTCAAGGCTTGGGAAGCGGCGTCCCCTCCTTCATGCAGGATTGATCCCGATAATGATCCCGCCACGGTGGGCAGGCTGATTCGCACGTAGACCTGCTGGGCATTCAAGCTGCCTGCGCTTGGCAGCAGGAGCAGGTTGTCGGTGAAGGTGACGTTATCGGTGCTGATTTCAAAACCGGCGGGGGCGGTCACGGTGATGCCGCCGGTCAGTTCCGTTCCGCTCACCGTGTAACTTTGCGAGGCGGACACCACCCCCACGCGGGTACTCAAACCGCCAAGGGAACTGGTGGAAAGGGTTAGTTGGGGTTGGATGACCGTTCCCACCACCGCAAGATTCTGACCCAAGGCACCTCCCCCGCTATGAGTTACCGTACCTGAATTGGTACCCAAGGGAGCGTTGGTAGCCAAACGCAGGTAAAGGGTTTTGGCAGACAAGGCTCCGCCCATGGGAGCGATCGTTAAGCTGCTTCCAAAGGTGACGCTGTCATCGCTGATGGCGAAATACGCGGGCGCCGTGACGGTCACACTATTGGTCAGGTTAGTTCCGGAAATAGTGTAGGTCCGGATCGAACCTTCCTTGCCGAGAATAGAGGACAACCCGATGAGAGAGTTGGTGGAAAGGGTCAAAACCGGATCCAAGACGGTAAGAAGCAGAATCTGGGAGTCGCTGCCAAGGCTATTGCTGGCCGTAATGGCGACGTTGTACGTGCCGGTGGCCGTCGGGGTTCCGGTGATGATTCCCGAAGAGTTGCTCAACCCCGGAGGCAGACCAGTCATCTCAAATGAGGTGGCGGCCGGGTTGGCTGACACCGAGAAATTGAATGGACTGCGCAAGTAAGCGGTGGTGGAGGAGGCACTGGTGATCGTGGGAGCGTTGGAATTTTTCAACAGGGTGAGGGTGAGATTTCGGGTTCCCTCTCCCGCCGAATTGATGGCCGAAAGGCCGATCGTATAAGTGCCGGGTGTAGTCTGGTTGGTTCCGGAGATCAGACCTTTGGTGGTATCGATCGTCAAACCGTTTGGCAATCCGGAGGCGTTATAGGAAATAGGATTGTTGCTGGCGGTGATCTGATACGAAAAGCCGGCGTAGTTGGTGGCCGTGACCGCATTGGGGCTGGTAATGACAGGAGTGATTGCAGGAATAGAAATTATGCCATCAATTGCCAGATCATCACCGGCAGAATTATTGATGTAACCGGTTCCGCCACTGCCGGAGGCTCCATAGAGCACAAGTCGAAGGGTGATTTGTGTTCCACCTGAGATACTTTGCAAATCAGGCAACTGCTTTAGATCGATAGGGCCGTGTGAATTGCCCGCCGACGTAGTATTGGACCAAGTAATTTCCGAACCAATATTGGCATAATTGTTGGTGCCAATCTGATATTGCCACTGGCCGTAGGCCGGACCGCTACTTGAACGTCGGAAGTTGTAGGGTGCAATCGCGGAAAGAGAGAGAACGCTATTGCTGGCAGTCGTTAAGGTAAGGCTGAAAAAGTTGGTTTGGGAGATGGCTTCCGTGGAGTTGGTAGCCCCATCGAAACCAGTCCCCCCCCATGTGTTACTAGCAGCCGTTCCCGACAAGGTTACCCCGGAACCCCTAAACAGATTCGCACTGGAAATACTGATATGGTTTGAGGTGGCGAGAAAAGGAGAAGGACCAAAATTGGTTAAACCTGAAACCTCCCAAGCCGCTAGCCTGTTGGTTGCTCCTGAGGTGTTTGTGATGACATTGCCAGAAACCAAAAGGTTCGTGGAAAGTATCGTGGAATACGCATTGGATACCGTACCTGAATTGGCTCCCAGGACTGCATTGGAAGAAAGCCGGACATAGACCGTGTTCGAAAGCGAACCTCCTATAGGAAGTATGGTCATATTTGTTCCATACCCGCTGGCGTTAGTGAGACTGATTTCGTAACCCAATGGCGCACTGATGTTGAGGTTGCCATTTGTCAAATTCCTACCAGAAACCGTATAACTTTTGCTGGTGCTGGCGCTGCCTTGAAGCGCGGAAAATCCGGTCAGACTCGCCGTGGATAGGGTGAGCGAAGGTTGATTCGAACCCACCGTGCCCGAGACGGAAAGGTTTTGCGTGGTGGCCCCTCCCCCGCTGTGCGTGACTGTGCCGGAAACAGATCCAAGAGGTGCGTTGGATTTGATTCGAACATACACGGTCTGGGAGACATTCCCGGCGTTGGAAATTGTCTGGCTACCCGCAAAACTGCTGTTGTCCAGGCTGACCTCAAAGTTCGTGGGCGCGGTGACGGTGATGCTTCCCGTCAGGTTGGACCCGTTCACCGTGTAACTTTGGCTGGTTCCCGCCGACCCCTCGATCGCGGCCAAGGTGCTGATGGCCCCGGTGGAAAGACTCAGGGCTGGCTCCGTCCCGCTGGCCACCGTGAAATTGGCGGCACTGAAGTCAGTTCCTCCCGTTCCAGTCACGGTGATGGGGCCGGTGGTGGCTCCCACCGGTACCGTGGCCGTAATGGTGGTTCCGCCGGACACGCTGGCCGTGGCCGTTGCCCCGTTAAACTGCACCGTCGGAGTCGTGCCAAAGTTGTATCCGGTGATGGTGACGGTGGTGCCGGCCGGGCCGGTGGCGGGACTGAAACCGGTGATCACGGTCGGCTGGTTTGGTCCGGTGCCTGTATCCACCACGTTTTTCAAATAGGTGGCCACGGCCGGATTGACGCTCGAAAAGAAATTGAGTCCCGTCACCGTCTCGATTTCCTCGACCGAGGTGAGATAGCTCTGCCAAGTTCCCAAACCAGTACTGACGTTGGGAGTCAGGATGGCGAGGACGCGGCAACTGGTGTTGATTCTTTGATTGGCCGGGGTCGTGCTGGTGGCATTGGGAATGACCACCGCGATTTTCCAAACGGATCCCGGCATGGACATCTGGTTGTTGATCCGTCCTCCCGTGAATTCGGACGGGCCGCAGATGATGAGAACTTCGCTCCCCCCGGCGGCCAGCGTCCGGCAGTAATCCTCAAACTGGGCCCACAAACCCTGGTTGTTCGCAGCCGCTTGCGGGATGATGTTACTCATCCGAAAAAGCACGGCGTTGTCGTTGTAGGTGGTCGTGCGGTCGGCTGAAGGGCACATGTGCCCCCGATCCAAAGAGATGCCGTTGTAGGTGCCGAAGGTGGCGGTTCCGATCTTTAGATACCCGCTGGGCAAAAGTTCCTCCACCGCCCACGCGTCCGTGCGAGCCTGGGTTCCATCGTCCGCCAAGGAGTAGCTCCAACTGACCCAGTTGGCCTGGTGGGTGTCGTCGTTGTAGGACAACACATACTGGGAACGGGAAATCAGGTAGTTGGTCCGAACCAACGGATCGGTGACTGCCCCGGAGGGATTTCCCAAAGCCATCTGATAATCGACCCCCAGTCTTGCCCATGACCCACTCGGAGCCGCCAATACTAGGAACGTCCAAAATAAAAACATGAGGCGACCCCTGCGGACCAAAGCGCAAGGATCACTCATGCGGAGGAGGAAGCTCCGGATGAAATGCATCTAATTAAACGTTAGCACATTAAAAAGAAAATTCCTCTGATATTTATAAATTTAAAGTTCTTGTAATCAGTTACTTATAAATATCATACACGACAAACCCCCTCTAATATCACTTTAGGGTAATCAAGCCGGGCTTAAGCCCGGCCTCCCTACATCTTTTTGGCGGCGGAAACGGCGTAATCCCGGTTCATTCGGGCAATCCAATCGGCGGAAATCTCTTTGGGGCAGACCGCTTCACAGGCGTACTGGTTCGAACAGTTTCCAAAACCAGCCGCATCCATCGCCTCCACCATCTTCCGCACCCGCTCCGCCCGCTCCGGTTGACCTTGGGGCAACATCCCTAAGTGGGAGACCTTGGCGGCGGCAAAAAGCATAGCCGACCCGTTTCGGCATGCCGCCACACAGGCCCCGCAACCGATGCAGTGCGCGGCATCAAAAGCCTTTTCCGCGTCGTCCTTACCGATGGGCATGGCGTTCGCATCCGGCGCCTGCCCGGTGTTCACCGAAATAAATCCCCCCGCCTGGATCACCCGGTCAAATGCCGAACGGTCGGTCACGAGATCCTTGAGCACTGGGAAAGCTTTGGCTCGCCAAGGCTCCACCGTCAGCGTCTCCCCGTCCTTGAACGAGCGGAGATAGACCTGGCAGGTCGTGGCCCCCTTATTGGGACCGTGTGGCTCGCCATTGATCGCCATGGCGCAGGAGCCACAGATTCCCTCCCGACAATCGTGATCGAAGGCAATCGGCTCTTTGCCGTCCTTGGTCAACCGATCGTTGACCACATCCAACATTTCCAAAAAGGACATGTCGGGATTCAAACCATCCGCCTCGTAAGATTCAAAATGTCCCCCACTCTCCCTGGATTTCTGCCGCCAAACCCGGAGATGCAGTTTCATTTGTAGCTCCTCGTCGCCAACTGCACTTCTTCATAGGACAGCGGTTCGGTGTATCGTACCTCGGCCTTCCCCTCCCCCTGATATTCCCAAGCTGAGACATGGGAAAATTCCTTGTCGCGACGGGCACACTCCCCGTCCGGGGTCTGATGCTCCTCCCGAAAATGGCAACCACAAGACTCGTCCCGCTCCAGCGCATCGCGACACATCAATTCGCCCAACTCCAAAAAGTCAGACACGCGCCCCGCTTTTTCCAACGATTGGTTCAGATCCTCCCCCGAACCCGGAACATTCACGTTTTCCCAAAACTCTTTCCTAAGGCCACGCACCGCCTCAATTCCCTCCTCCAAACCTTTTTTAGTCCGACTCATCCCGCAATGGTCCCAGAGAATCTTTCCCAAACGCCGGTGAAAATCACTCACCGGCTTGCTTCCTTTGATTCCGAGCAGCTTTTTGGTCCGCGCCTGCACCGCCTCCGTGGCTTCCCAGAAAGCTTCCGTCTCAGAGGCTTTTTTCGCCCCACCCGGCTTCTGTTGAGACAGATAGTCGCCAATGGTGTAAGGCAAAACAAAATATCCGTCCGCCAACCCCTGCATCAGGGCGCTCGCCCCAAGTCGGTTAGCCCCGTGATCCGAAAAGTTCGCCTCTCCCAGCACAAACAACCCCGGAACGTTGCTCATGAGAT
>RGGS01000351.1 GCA_010024525.1 Verrucomicrobiota bacterium
CCTCGGCGGTTTTGCAAAAAATCAAGACGTGAGACCCCTCCGGTTGGGGATTCTGGGTTCGGGAAAAGGGAGCAACTTTTTGGCGCTGATGCGCGCGATCCAAGCGGGCACGGTCCCGGCCGAGGTGGTATGTGTCGGCAGTGATCAAGCTAAGGCGGGAATTTTGGATAGTGCGCGGGGTATGGGGTTGCGGGTTTTTGTCTGCCGGTCCGGGGCTTTTCAAACCAAGCTGGAGCCGGAGATCGAGGAGGAACTGGCGGATGAACTGAGCCGGGCGGGCACGGACCTGGTGGTTTTGGCGGGATACATGCGGGTGGTGAAAGCACCGCTTTTGCGAAGGTTCGGCGGACGGATAATCAATATTCACCCTTCCCTTCTGCCTGCGTTTCCAGGTTTGAAGGCTTGGGAGCAGGCCCTGCGGGCCGGGGTCAAGGAAACCGGTTGTACGGTGCACTGGGTCAACGAGGTGGTGGATGGGGGCGCCACGATTCGGGAGTGGAAGGTGCCGGTGGAACCGGGGGATACGGCCGAGTCCCTGCATGCGAGAATCCAGACAGCGGAACACCGCCTGCTGCCGGAGGTGGTGGGGGATTTGGCCACGCGAAAAATTTCATGGTTACAGGATCCAAGGACGAAGTAGTGGAAGGCGGGAGGTGGGAAAAAGCAGGTTTTCCAAGGTTGAAAATTTCTTTCCACCTGATTCTTCCGCTTGATGCCGAATAAGCTGCCGGCCCTGGACTCGAACCAGGAACAGCCAGATCCAAAGTCTGGTGTGCTACCATTGCACCAGCCGGCAATCGGGAAAATAGTAATTCAACCCATGAAAGATTCGAGGAGAGTTTTAAGGAGCCAAGGGTGGAAGGGAGGCACGAAGGCGGAGGGGGTTGAGGGCCTCATTGCCGAGGCGGATGGCTTCTTCGGGCGTGGAGGCACGGACGGTGAGGTGCCCCATTTTTCTTCCGGGTCGTGCCTGGGTCTTTCCATAGAGATGGAGGACGCCTCCCGGCAAACCGAGAACCGGTGACCAGTCCGGTTCCCCCTTGGCCCAAAGATCTCCCAGCAGATTAAACATGACGGCGGGACTGAGGGGTGTGACCAGACCGAAGGGCAGGCCGCAGACGGCGCGGATCTGTTGCTCGAATTGGCTGGTATGACAGGCCTCGACGGTGAGGTGGCCCGAGTTGTGAACCCTGGGGGCGAGCTCATAAATCCCGCCGTGGTGGCGGTTTTCGAAGGGGGGGAAGGCGAGGGAGCGACCCTGTGCATTCCGGGCCACCAGCACCGAAATTTCCCGGACAAAGGGCACGTGTTCTTCGAGGATGGCGCGCGGAACATGGGCTTGGCTCCAGGCCTGGCCGGCATCCGCTCCGGATTCCAGCGCCAGCTGGCCCTTGCCGTCGTAGCCGAAAGCGGAGGATTTCAGGCGGGTTTTACCGGGGAACTTCCTGAGGGCGGAGGCCAAGTCGGCGGCGGAAGTGATCACCTCGAATTTCGGGCAGGGAAAACCGGAAGATTGGAGAAAAGTTTTTTCCCGTTCCCGATGTTGGCAGATCTGCAGCACTGAGGGATCGGGAAGCACGGGCCGGAGGGTGGCGATGAGGCGGAGGGATTCCGTGGGAATGTTTTCAAACTCATAAGTAATGATATCGCTGGCTTCGGCCAGGCGGCGGAGAGCTTTGG
>RGGS01000352.1 GCA_010024525.1 Verrucomicrobiota bacterium
GTCCGGCCACTTTACGGCTCTGCAAAAGCAGATCGTTGGGCCATTTCAGGGATGCTTCCAGTCCCGTGAGGGCACGAATGGCGTCGGAGGCAGCCAATGCGCCCAGCAGGGAAAGAGTGGGGAGTTGGCTTGGGTCTACTTCCAGCAAAATGGAGACCCAGAGACCCAAGGGGTGGGAAGAAATCCATGGTTTCCCATGGCGACCGTGTCCGGCGGTCTGAATCTCCGAAGCCAAGACCGCTGGAGGCGAGGGATGCGAGGATCGGAGGTGATCCTGCGTAGAAGAGACAACGGGCAGGATGGTTATGCAACCCCGGAAGGGATTGGCGGCCGGTAAGAGGAGGTCGACGGAGGCAGGGGTGAACGGGTCCTGCGACCCGGAAGAATCAGAGGGAGAAATTGCCGTAGAAGTTGATCTTCGGTTCCTTCATCTTGCGACGGCGGCGCACGCTGGGCTTTTCATAGGTCCGGCGGGCCCGGGCGTCGCGAAGGATTCCCTCGCGATCGAGCTTCTTTTTCAGGCGGCGAAGGGCCTTATCGACCGATTCCCCGCGTTTGAGACGTATTTCAACCATGAGATGAAATCCTATGGCAAGCGGGTGGGGCAGGGAAGCAGGGATTTTGGGAAAAGTGGAAAGATTTTCCCAAGGATGGGAATGATCCCAGAGGAATTGGCTGGAAGAAGAAGGGGGAGACAACAGATTCATGGGTTGTGGCCCAGCCCTTTGTTCATCTTCATTGCCATTCGGAGTACTCCCTGTTGGACGGGGCCTGCCGGATTCCGAAGTTGGTGGCGCGGGCCAAGGAACTGGGGCAACCAGCCCTGGCGTTGACGGATCACGGAAACCTGTACGGGGCGTTGGAATTCTATGAGGCCGCCAAGGAGGAGGGAATCAAGCCTATCTTGGGATGCGAGGTTTACATCGCTCCCGGGGACCGATTTGAAAAAAAATCAGGGTCTGGGGGCAAGGACGCGAACTACCATCTTCTCCTGTTGGCGCGGAATCTGGAGGGATATCGCAACCTGATTCATCTGGTGACGGCAGCGCACCTGGAGAGCGTTTATTACAAACCCCGGATTGATAAGAAACTTTTGGCCAAACATTCGGCCGGACTGATCGGAACCAGTGCGTGCATCAAGGGGGAGATTGCCTCCGCCTATCTGGAAGGAAGGGAGGAAGATGCCCGGAAAGTCTTCGGCGAATATCGGGAGATTTTTCCCAACGGGGATTTTTATCTTGAGATCCAGAATCACGGACTCCCGGAGCAGGAAAAGATCCGTGCCTTTTACCGCAAACTAGGTCAGGAGACCCAGACGCCCCTGGTAGCGACCAACGATGTGCATTACGTCAAAAAAGAGAATGCCATCATTCAGGACATCTTGGTCTGCATCGCGACGAACGGGCGGCTCAACGATCCCGAAAGAAAGATGAAATCCTACGGCGAGGAGTTTTACCTCAAAGAGAGCGAGGTGATGGCCAAGCTGTTCGCCGATTTTCCCGAGGCCTATGAAAACGCCGGCCTGATTGCGGGGCGGTGTGAATTGGAACTGGAACTGGGAGGGAACAAATTCCCGGCTTTTGCCGTGCCGGAGGGAATGACGAGAGAGGGGTATTTCCGGAAGTTGTGTCAGGAGGGTTTGGTCCGGCGGTACGGACCTCGGGCGGGGGCAGACAAGGA
>RGGS01000353.1 GCA_010024525.1 Verrucomicrobiota bacterium
AAACTCCTCCCGCGGCAAGCTGAGGGTTCCGGTAATGACAAACTTTTTTCCCGAAAAGACGCCTCCCCGGACTTCCAGCTCTTCAGGCAGGGCATGAAAGTTGAGGCCGGCCTTTTTCAAGGATTGGAGGAGTTGCCGCGTGGAGGCTTCTTCAAAAAAGGCGACGATCTCCTCGGCCACTTTTTCGCCCACATCCTTGACCTGGATCAGGTCGGCCACTTTCGCTTTGGAAAGGGCCTCCAGGGAATGAAAGTGACGGGCCAGGGCTTCCGACAAAACGGCGCCGACCTGGGGAATGCCGAGGGCGAAAATCAGCCGACCCAAGGGACGTTTCTTGCTGGCGGCGATTCCCTCCACCAGGTTCGCGGCAGACTTCTCGCCCATGCGCTCGAGTTCCTCGAGTTCCTGCTGGCTCAGGTCGTAGATCTGTCCGAGATGTTGCACTAATCCGGCATCGATCAATTGTCCCACCATGGCCTCTCCCATCCCTTCTATATCCATGGCGCCGCGATGGGCAAAGTGCTGCAGGCGGCGCTTGAGCTGGCCCACGCAATCCCGGGAACAACACCGGAGAAATACTTCTTCTTTCACGAGGGGGCCTTGGCAGACCGGGCAGAGGGTCGGGATCGGAATAGGGCGGGAGTTCTTGGGGCGCTTCTTCAGGTTCACGGAAATCACCGCCGGGATGATCTCCCCGGCTTTCTCCACGGTCACCCAGTCGCCCACCCGGATGTCCTTGCGGGCGATTTCCTCAAAGTTATGCAGCGTGGCTCGGGCGACCGTGGTGCCACTGAGTTGGACTGGCTCCAACTCCGCCACCGGCGTGATCACCCCCGTCCGTCCGACCTGGAAGCTGACGGCGTGCAAGCGGGTCTCGGCCTGCTCGGGCGCGTATTTGTAGGCGATTGCCCATCGCGGAGCCTTGTCGGTGGAGCCGAGGATTTTTTGTTGATCGAACCGGTTGACCTTGATGACGGCACCGTCGGTGGCAAAGGGAAACTTCGTCCGGGCTTGGTCGAGTTCGCGGACTGCGTGAAGAACCCCCGGGGTCCCTCGCACATGGCGAAACCAACTATGGCCGGGCAACCCCCAAGCCAGGATCTGTTGGTGGAGGTCGATTTGGTTCGTCAATGGGGAGCCGGAGATTTCCCCGAGCCCGTAAAATACCACCGCCAACGGACGCTGGGCCACCTCCCGCGAATCGAGGAGCTTAAGGGTTCCCGCCGCGGCATTGCGGGGATTGGCAAAAAGCGCTTCCCCCTGTTTTTCCCTCGTGCGGTTCATGGAATCGAAGGCGGCTTGCGGAAGGTAAACCTCCCCGCGAAATTCGATCACCGCCGGCAAGCCGGGGACGGAAAGCGGCAGGGTGCGGACGGTTTTGAGGTTTTCTGTGATGTCGTCGCCTTTCTCCCCGTCGCCCCGGGTCAGGCCTTGAACCAGTCGGCCTTTTTCATAGCGGACACTGACGGCCACTCCGTCCACTTTGGGCTCGATGGCGAATTCGGCACTTTGGCCGTGCAGGTTTTTTTCCACCCGGGCAAGGAACTCCTCCAGTTCCTCCTCGCTGTAGGTGTTGTTGAGGCTCTGCATGGGAACGGCGTGGGCAATCGTGCGGAAGCAGTCGAGGGGAGTGCCGCCCACTTTTCGGGTGGGGGAATTTTCATTGATCAGTTCGGGGT
>RGGS01000354.1 GCA_010024525.1 Verrucomicrobiota bacterium
AGGCCCGCGAAAACGCATTGCGCTTCGGCCGGGAGCAGAGATTGATTTTGAACCCCACAACCGTGGGCGGGGAGGGTTTTCCCGAAGGGGTTTCGATGGATGTGATCACCCCCCAGGATATGGCGTTGGGGCGGCGGGGCTGGGGAAAGCCGCAGGATTACCCATGGTTATTTACGGGTTCCGGATTGGTGGAACCCATCCGGGTCAGGCTTCGCCATGAGGACAACCGCGAGCAGTTTTCTTTCGGGGCCTTGACGGGGGAGACCATGACCGAGAAGCCGGACCGCCGATGAAAAACGCATCAAGATCCTTCACTTTGATTGAAGTCATGCTGGCGGTGGCGGTGTTCGCGTTTGCCGCCGTGGGCTTTGCCGTGGCGTTGAACGACGTTCTCGGAATCAACGTGGAAATGATCCGGACCAGCCAGCGACGGCAGGCGGTCGAATCGCTGGCGGCCCGGATTTTGGCCGCCTCCAACAACCTGCAGGACCGGGGCAAACAGTGGCAGACCGAGGTCAAATACCAGACCTGGGAACTGCAGAGCTCGTGCCGACTGGCAGACCCGGTTTTTCTTAGCGGCAGCAATCCGGCGGCCAACCGTCAGGTGCAGGGCTGGTTTTTAACCGGGGCCCGGGCGGCGGGCAAAAACGGCGACAGCCTCGACGCAGTTTCTTTTCTGCTATGGCCCCAGCGATGAAAGCCAGCCGATCCTTCACCCTGATCGAAGTCACCCTCGGGATGGCCATCCTGATTCTCATCTTCGGGGTTATCTTCCAATTGGTCCAATTTTCCGTCCTCGGGGCGAATGCGGCGGGGCAGTACAGTCTGCGGAACCGCGAGGTGAGCGGCCTGTTTGCCCTCCTGCGGCAGCTCTGTCTCGACCTGCCGCCCAAATCCCAATTGGGGTTGGCTTCCCGGGCGGGCGGATATGACCTCGTGCTTACCAACGCCCCGCTGGCCATTCTGCCCGACAGCTATGAGGGGTTGAAAGTGATCGAGCTCCGGGTGGAGAAATCTCCCACGGGGGATGGCCGGGTTCTGAATCTGGTCGAGCGGTTTGAATTTACCAACGCATCCACGGGAAGAGGGCGGGGTCCGGGTGAGACCAACCGCTTTTTGCTGATGCAGGATATTCAAAATCTGAAATGGTCGGTCTGGGATCCGCGGGCCCAACAGGAGTTGGGCGAATGGACCCAGCCCGTGAAGCCCTCCTATCTGAAAATGGAATTGGTCCGCAGGGATGGAAACCGGCTCCTGACCAACGTGGGTGTGTTCTGGATCCCCACGGGGCTGAGCCCCAGCGGCCAGGTGCCGGTGGATCCGCTTACCTTGATTCAGCCCGGGGTTTCGTCAACCAACGGGGGAAGTTCGAATTCTACGACAATTTCTGCCCCGGGAGTTGTCCCCAGCCGATGAAAAGAAATTCTCATCTTTCCGCATCTTCGGGGGTGGCGTTGGTGGTTGTCCTGTGGGCGGTCACCCTGATTTCCGCGGCCATGCTTGGGCTGGCGGCTCTGTTGCAGAGGCAGTTGGGGCAGGAGGTGGCCGGGCTGCAGAACGCCCGGGCTATTTTGGTGGCGGAATCGGGAATCCAGATGGCTTTGAATCCGCAGATCGGCCGGGCAGATGTTGAGCAGGCCTCCCAGCAGC
>RGGS01000355.1 GCA_010024525.1 Verrucomicrobiota bacterium
GCCTCCCCATTGCGTAGCGAGCATGTTTTGCTCGGGCTAGTCTCGCTAGCCCGAATTTTTCGCATTAGGGCAAAATATTGGCGAGGTTTCCGCAGCAAGCTGCTATGGTTGTGGGTGTTACAATCCAAACCAAAGAAACCCCGCCAATGCCAAACTGTACCAGCCGCCAGCTCCTTTTTCCCAGCTTTGATCGTCGAAAAATCGAGGCCTCTTTCGAAGGGGGCCACGTCTCCAGCGACGGTGGTCTGATCCTCCTGCGTCAACTCGAAGAACGCCTCGGCTTGATCAAGGATTTCAGTCGGGCGCTCCCCGATGACCGACATCCTTCCCTCATCTCCCACTCTCAGGAGGAGCTCCTGCGTCAGCGCATCTTCGGACTCGCCCAAGGCTACGAGGATCTCAACGACCACGATACCCTGCGCCACGATCTCCTCTGGCAGACTGCCGTCCATCGCGACACCCCTCTCGCCTCCAGCCCAACCCTCTGCCGACTCGAAAAACGGGCCAACCGTCAAAGTGCCGTGGCCATGCATGAGGTCCTCGTGGAGAAGTTCATCGCCTCCTTCCGCAAGCCCCCCAAGAGGTTGATCCTCGATTTTGACGCCACCGACGACCGGGTGCACGGCCATCAGGAGGGCCGGTTTTTCCATGGGTACTACGGGGATTACTGCTTTTTGCCGCTGTACGTTTTTTGCAACGACCAGCTTTTGGTGAGCTATCTGCGCCCGAGCAACATCGACGGGGCCAGGCACGCTTGGGCCATCCTCAAACTGCTGGTAACTCGACTGCGTGAGCAATGGCCGGAGGTGAGGATCCTGTTGCGGGCGGACTCGGGTTTTTGCCGGCAGAGGATGCTCAACTGGTGTGACTGGGCTGGGGTGGACTATGTCATTGGAGTGGCTCGCAATGCGCGTTTGGAGGCGATGGCGGAAGTGCTGCTGGCGCAGGCGGAGGAGCTCCACGTGCGGAGCGGACACAAGCAACGCTTGTTTGGGGATCTGCGCTACGCGGCCAAGACGTGGGCCTGGGAGCGGCGGGTGATCCTCAAAGCGGAGGTGACGGAAAAAGGGCGCAACCCGCGCTTCGTGGTAACCAATCTCGAGGAGGAGGCTCAGTTCGTCTACGACGAGATTTATTGTGCGCGTGGGGAGGCCGAAAATCGGATTAAGGAGCAGCAGTTGGGGCTTTTTAGCGATCGGACTTCGGCGCATGGGTGGTGGGCCAATCAGTTGCGGGTGTTGTTGTCGGCTGCGGCGTACGTGTTGATGGAAACGCTGCGGCGAGTGGCGTTGGAGGGAACGGCATTGGCGAGGGCGCAGGTGGGGACGCTTCGCTTGAAGCTGCTCAAAATCGGGACGGTGATCGTGCGCAACACGAGGCGGATCCGACTGCTTTTGAGCAGCGCCTATCCCTACCAGGGGCTGTTCGCACAGGTGGCCCACACGCTGCAGCTTTGAGTGCTCAAAAGGCACTGCCCCGGTGCCATAAGAGCAGATGGGGGATGGGGGCACTCTGCCTCGAATCCACGCTTGCACCTTCCAGAGCACTCAAAACGGCAGAGTTATCAGCCACCCCCACCCCACAAGGCTCAAACGGCATCGAAAAAACGGACAATTGAAAAACGGTGAAAAGTCCGGGTTAGGCCAACAA
>RGGS01000356.1 GCA_010024525.1 Verrucomicrobiota bacterium
ACCAGGAAGGCGTGGTGGAGGAAGTGGACACCGAGCGGGGTCGTGTCCGCGTGGCAGTTTCCATCTTTGGTCGCTCTACCCCCGTGGAGCTTGAGTACTGGCAGGTGGAGAAGACCTAAGGAGATTTATGGCAAAAGAAGTCACAGGCATTATTCGACTACAAATTCCGGCTGGCGCGGCCAATCCTGCGCCCCCGGTGGGGCCCGCTCTCGGGCAGCAGGGCGTTAACATTATGGCCTTCTGCAAGGAGTTTAACGCCCGCACGGCCAAAGAGGGAGGCAGCATCCTTCCGGTCGTCATCACGGTTTATAAGGACAAGAGCTTCACCTTTATTACCAAGTCCCCCCCCGCTTCCATTCTTTTGAAAAAAGCGGCCAACCTCGCCTCCGGTTCCAAGGAGCCGAACCGGGTGAAGGTCGGGAAGGTGACCAAGAAGCAGGTGATGGACATCGTCAAAGTGAAGCGCAACGACCTGAATGCGGCCTCCGATGAGGCGGCTTTCCGTATCATTGCCGGCACGGCCCGCCAAATGGGTCTGGAAATCGCCGACTAAGAGGAGACAACGACCATGGCCAAACTACCCAGCCGCCGTTATCGTGAAGGAAGCAAGCTCCTCGAGCCGAAGAAGCGTTACTCAGTCCAAGAAGCCGTTTCTCTCCTAAAAAAATTCCCGACCGGGAAAAGTAAAGGGAACCCCAGCGTGGATCTTTCCTTCAATTTGGGGGTGGATCCGAAGCAAAGTGACCAAGTGGTCCGGGGCACCGTCAGTTTGCCCCATGGCTCCGGTAAAAACGTCCGCGTGATCGTGTTTGCCCAGGGAAATGCGGCCGAGGCGGCCAAAAACGCGGGCGCCGTGGCGGTCGGCTTTGCTGACCTCATTAAAAAGGTTTCCGAGGGTTGGGCTGATTTCGATGTGGCCGTCGCCACCCCTGACGCCATGATCGAGGTGCGCAAGCTTGGGAAGGTTCTCGGACCCCGCGGGTTGATGCCCAACCCGAAGACCGGCACGGTCACGGAAGATACGGCCAAAGCGGTCAAGGAATGTCAGGCCGGGCGGGTGGAGTTCAAAGTCGACAAGGGATCCAACCTTCACGTCAGCTGCGGCAAACTAAATTTTGCAGAAAAGAACCTGGGCGAAAATGTCCAAGCGGTGATCGAATCCGTTTCGCGGGCGCGTCCGGCGGGAGCGAAAGGGAAGTATCTCAAGAATTGCGTGCTCTCGGCCACTTTCTCCCCGGGCATCCCGATTGCGGTGACCGAGGCAGCCGCCGGATCGGAAGATTAAAAGAAGGAGCGAAAGCCAAATGAAAGAAGAAAAAGCCATAGTCATTGAAACGATGCGGGAGTGGGTGAAATCCTCGCCCTACCTGATCGTACTCGATTACACCGGGATGAAGGTTTCTGAATTTTCCGAGTTGCGCGGGCGTCTCCGCAAAGTCGGTGCCGCCGTCAAGGTGGTGAAGAATACGTTGTTCAAGCGAGCCCTTGGGGAGGCCTCCTGGCCTGCGATCGACAAGGATCTGGCCGGGCAGACGGCAGTGGTGTCCGGCGGGCAAGACGCGCCGGCGGCCGCGAAGGTGATCAAAACTTTTAAGGCGGAATTCACCCGTCCGGCCGTCCGGGCCGGGGTGATGGACGGGAAGATCCTCG
>RGGS01000357.1 GCA_010024525.1 Verrucomicrobiota bacterium
GTAGATTTTTTGAAGGGCGATTTCCAGGGCAAGTTGGACGGTGGGCTCGGGGTCTTGCCGTTGCCATCCGAAAAAGTCCTCACCCCGGTAGGAGAGAAGGAGACGGTGCGGGACCGTCTTCATGAAAAGATCAATGGTGGCCGTCTTCGAGCCAAAGATTATCGAAGTAATAGGTGAAGCCGGCAAAACCACCGTAGGCGTTCACGCCCTCGTTCCGGGCGGAGGTATTGGCATTGGAAATATGTTGGAAGGCGCCCTCTAAATTAAAGGAGAAGTTGTCGTCGATCAGGAACTTAAGCCCTCCGGCGAACTGCGGGGTGAATTCCCAGTTGCCACCGATGGCTTCCTGATTCGACCAGTTTCGGGCGTTGGTATAGATGATGCCGGCCCCCCCTTGGATATAGGGAACGACGATCCAGTTGGGTTGAACAAAGTTGTATCGGATGAGCCCGGTCACACCCACCATGTACGTGCCAAAGGTTTCCCATACGTAGGAGCCGGTCGTTTCGAAGAGGGCTTCAAAGTTTCCCCGGAAGGGGGTGTCGCGGAACGGGTTTTCTTTGTCGTCCGGGGAAACCAGCATCCATCCCAAGCGAACATTGTTCTGCTGGTAATTATAAACGGGTTCATGCGGACCAAGGCCGCAGGGAGAGAACATGGCGCCAGTCATGAATTCCAAGGTGATCCGATCTTCTTGGAAAAGCCGACTGGATAGGTCTTCCGGTTCCGATATGTCCTTTGTTTTGGTCGAGGAAAGGTTCACGTCGGTAGCGGGGACGGCCAAATCTCCACTGCCGGCGAGGGTGGAAAAAGTGAACAAAAGTGTGAATAAACCCAGGCTTTTGGCCAAGAGACAGCTCTTCCCTTTGAAAATGCCTCCGAGTTGCATAGGGAGAATGTACTAGGGGCTAAGCCTCTTTCGGTCAAGGTATTGTTGAAGGATTAGGGAGGCTGATGAACTGTCGATTTTTTTGCGCAACTCTTTCTGATTCAACCCCATTTGCGATAGTTGTTTGGAAGCTTGAACGGTCGTGAGGCGTTCGTCTTGGGTTTCGATCGGGGTGCTTAGGCTTTCCTGAATTTGGGAAATAAAGTTCCGGACTTTTTCCGCCGCAGGACCATACGAGCCGTCCATGTTGCGGGGAAGTCCCACGATGATTTTAGAGATGGCATGAGTTTGGATCAGCTCATTTAAAAAGTCCCGGATTTGGGGAATCGTTTTGTTTACCAGGTGGGGGAGGGGAGAAGCGAGGGTTTCCGTGGGATCGGACAAAGCCAATCCGATTCGAACGGTGCCATAATCAATCCCCAGCGTGCGGCTCACGCGGCGTGGACGGCCTCAGCGATTGGCCGAAGAAAAGACACGACCTCGGGGATCAGTTGGGGGGATTTTCCCATTTTCCCAATGCGATCGACGATCGCACTTCCCACCACCACACCGTCGGAGAGACCGGCAACCTGAGCGGCCTGGTCCGGACTGGAGATGCCGAAACCGACGCAGACCGGAAGCGGGGTTGATTTTTTCAAGAAGGAGACTTTCTCCCGGAGCGTGGGCGGAAGGCTTTGCTGCATGCCGGTGACCCCTTCCCGGGAGACATAATAAACAAAACCAGAGGCAGAGGCGGCGAGCGAGCGAACCCGATCCTCCGG
>RGGS01000358.1 GCA_010024525.1 Verrucomicrobiota bacterium
TGGTCCAATGGTCAAACAACCCAAGATATCGATACATTAACTGCAGGAATTTATACCGTAACTATTACAGATGACGACGGCTGTACATTAGCACAGGCAGTCAATATTTCTCAGCCTGTTTCCGGGATGAATGTGCAAAGTATTATCACTAATGTTAATTGTTTTGGTGCCCAAACTGGTGCGATAGCAGTGACTGTAACTGGCCAAACTCCTCCATTTCAGGTCAGCTGGAGCAATGGGTTAGGGACGCCCACTATTTCAAATATTTTAGCTGGTAATTATGGCCTTACTGTAACTGATCAAAATGGCTGTCAGTATGTAGATACAATTGTTGTGCAACAACCATCAGCACCTTTGAATTTGGTTCTGGATACAACGAATGTGCCTTGTTACAATCAACTTTCTGGCGCCATCGACCTCATCGTTACAGGCGGCACGCCGTCGTACAGTTACCTATGGACGAATGGTTCCCAGGCGCAGGATGCGCCTTACAATTACATTTGGAGCAATGGTTCCAATGATCAAGACATCGATACCTTGACGGCAGGCACGTATGTATTAGAGATCTACGACGACAACGGATGTTATCTACAACAGACGTATCAGGTGACACAAAGTGCCTCACCGTTGGTACTGAGCAGCGCTATGACACCAGTGGGTTGTTATGGAGGCAGCAATGGCGCTTTGAACTTAACGGTAGTTGGCGGAGCGGGCTCGTATACTTATGTATGGAGCAATACGTTTGCTGGCCAAGACTTATCGAATATTACAGCGGGTATTTACAGTGTAACGGTAACAGACGCCAACGGCTGTGTTGCGACCTTACAAGACACGGTTACCCAGCCTGGGGTTTATGCCTTAACAGCTCAAATTACACCAGTTGCTTGTTTTGCAAGTTCAACAGGTGCAATAGATATAACAGTGATTGGCGGCACTGGCCCATATACTTATGGTTGGAGTAACAATCAACCTACTCAAGATTTAACAAACTTATTAGCGGGCACTTACAGCATAGTGGTGACCGACGCGCAAGGATGTCAGGCGAGTGGCAGTTATGTAGTGAGTCAGCCAAGTGCGGTGCTCACACTCAACGCAGCGATAACTAACGCCAGCTGTACAGGCACCACCACTGCCACGATTGACCTGACGGTCACGGGCGGTGCAGCGCCATACACCTATGCTTGGAGCAACCAAGCGGTTACGCAAGATTTAGTGAGTGTCGGCGTTGGTACCTACACAGTAGTGGTGACTGATGCAGGAGGTTGTCAGGCCACTACAAGTATTACGGTTACCCAACCAGCACCACTTTCATTAATTGTAACGCCAGTCAACCCACTGTGTCCGAATACGGCTACAGGCAGTGTTGACCTTACAGTAAGCGGCGGCACTAGCCCATACACCTATCAATGGAGTGGTCCAAATGGCTATACAGCCATTACGCAAGACATCGGTTTTATTCCAATTGGATTGTATTATGTGATCGTTACCGATGCATACGGCTGTAGCGGCACGCAAACAACCTCTTTGAGCAACCCGATACCAATCAGTGCTACTTATACAAGCACACCAGTACAGTGTTATGGTGGTTCTAACGGCACCGTAGATGTTAGCGTCAGTGGCGGCACAGCTCCGTATACTTACGCCTGGAGC
>RGGS01000359.1 GCA_010024525.1 Verrucomicrobiota bacterium
CCACGATTTTGGCACGGAAGATATCACAGATCTGCATAACTTCCGGTCGGGTGGCCGAGGAGGCCTTGACCTTCAGCAATATCAATTCGCGGTCGATGACGTCTCCATCCTTGAAATCATGGACTTCGAGGACATCCACAAGTTTGTTAAGCTGTTTGACGACCTGCTCAAGGACCTGGTCATTGCCCACCACCACGATGGTCATCCGGGAAATTTTGTCGTTCTGGGTGGGGCCGACATTGAGAGTATCGATGTTGAAGCCTCGGCCGCTGAAGAGGCCGGCGATCCGGGTAAGGACCCCGAAACGGTTCTGAACAACAACGGAAATGGTGTGTCGCATAAGGGAAACTGTTGAACGAGAAAGAGTAGCGGAGACCCGGAGGTAGGGTCAAACCGAAAGGCCGGATTTGCCCAGAAGGCCCCGCAAACGGGCCAGCTCATGCGATTGTTGATCGAGCTGCTGCAGGGCGTTGGCCAAATCTGTTTCCAGCTGTTTGATCCTAAGACGCAAGGCGGCGTCAAAGGCGGGGCTACTCGCGGTCACCTCCGCCGCTTCGGGAGCCTCTTCCAGTTTGATGGTTCGGCTCTTCAAGCGGGCAGCCCGGCGCCGGTTGATTTCCTCGAGGAACTCAGTGACGGTGTAGGTCTCTTTGGTTCGGCTATGGGTGACCAATTCCGACCCCCCCAGCTGCCCGCTTTGGAGAAATTCCGCAATGGTTCCGGCAGTGGTCGGGCCGTATCGCGGACCGTCCAGCGGTTCCACCCACCAGATCATCTCCAAGGCACCTACCTCCGGAGCCTTGACCCAGGATCCCTCGTCGACTTGGATCAAATCATCGGGAGCAATCAGGGATTGGTTCCCCAAAGCTTTGAGATGATCCAAGTCCATCGGCCCCAAAATTCGGCCAGTCTGTTGCTTCTGCAGGCGGTAGAGGGACGCGGGGGTGGTCACGGGTTAATTGGCTGGGATGACCAGTTTTTGCCCCACCTTGAGGGGGGTGTCTTTACCCAATTGATTGGCTTTGCGAATGGATTCAACCGTCAGTTTGAGTTTATGTTCCTCGTTGTAGGCTTGGACAATCGAACTGAGGGTATCGCCCTTGGCCACGACATGTTCGTAAGCCTCAGTTGCCTTGGGGGTGGAGGCTGCGGGGGTTTTCTCTTTGGCCTTCTCTTTCTCCTTTCGCTCCGCCAGCAGCTTTGACACCTCATCCAGAAGAGCGGATCGATCCTGGGCGGCTTTGGCCGAGGCATTGGCCATGCTTTCTTTCAGGGACTGGGATTGTTGTTTGATCTCTTCCAGCAATTGCTCCAAAGCGGAAACCCGGCCCTGAATCTTTTCAAATTCCTTATCCATCCGTTCCACCTGGTCGGCGGCCTTGAGAATCTTTCTCCGCTCTATCTCGGCATCCTCGGCAGCGGCCGGATTGCCAGATTGGGCCAAAAGCGGGGCGAGGAGTGCCGCCCAGAGGGGCAGCAGGAAACGGGCAAGGGTCACGGGGGTCACGTTCCGATTATCGCGCCTTGGAAATCTAGCCGACAAGCTTTTCGAATTCTTTTTCGGAAATAACTCGAACTCCCAAAGTGCGGGCTTTCTCCAGCTTGGATCCGGCCTCCTCCCCGCGAGAACGAAGTCCGTCTTCGCGCTG
>RGGS01000360.1 GCA_010024525.1 Verrucomicrobiota bacterium
CCGCCGCCGGCAGACGCAACCCCAGCAGGATATTCCCGTAGGTTTTCACCGAGCCGAACCGCTGGATGCTTTTGATCGCGATGTTTCCGGAATTCAGGTCCGGAAAAACCAGGCAGTCCGCCCGCCCCGCCACCGTCGAGCCCGGCGCCTTCAATTTCGCCTTCAACGGATCCAACGCCGCGTCGATCTGCATCTCCCCGTCGAAATCCGCCCTCAGCCCGATCCTCTCGGCCAGCGCCTGGGCTTTCTTCACCGCCTGAATCACCTTGGCCGTCTCCTCGTTCAACGCCGCACTGCCTTTAGTGGAGTAGGAAAGGAGTCCCACCCGGGCCCGTCGACCCGTGAGCTGCATCTTCAGCCTCGCGAGCCCCACCGCGGTGGAAGCCAACTCGTCCACCTCGGGACTGGGCACCACCGCCGCATCGCCGGCCACCAGGAGCCCCCCGTCGCCCAGGGTTTTGTCCGGACACTCCAGGATTGTGGCGCTGGAAATTCGCGAGATGTGGGGGAGACGGGGAATCATGCGGATCAGGGGCCGAAGCACGCTGCCGGAATAAGCCCCCACCCCGGCCACCAGACCGTCCACCTGTCCGAAGCGCAACATCAGGGTCCCGTAGACGATCGGATCGGAGATGTAGTCGTCGATCGTACTGAGTTTCAGCTTGGCCCCACCCGGTTCGCTCCGGAGGTGATCCTTGAACATCTGCCGGTCCTGCCCCTCCACCGGATCCAACACCATCACGCGGTCTAAATCGACTTTTTGGGTCTTGGCTTGGCGCCGGATCAGATCCGGTTGTCCCAACAAAACGACTGGCCCCAGTCGCAGGTGGGCGTACCGGGCCGCCGCCCGCACCACCTGGGGATTGGTCCCCTCGGGAAACACAATCCGCTTGGGATGCCTAACCAGTTTTTCCGCTACGGAAAGAAAAAGGGAGCTCGTGGCCATGGCTCCTAGTTTCGCCCCTTCTCCCACCCGTGCAAGGCGAACCACCAACGCCGGCTTTGCTTGCGTCGAAAATCTGGCGTTAACCCCTCCCCTTCAAGATCCCTTGGCTCGCTCCCGCAAGGCCATTCTCCTTCTGCCTTCGGTCAGACCAACCAACATCATCAGGATTCCCACCGCCACATACACCCCGGGCTCCGGAATCGCTGTCACATAGGTCAGCCCCGTGCTGTCATTGAAGCTGATCGAGGCCTTCATCCCGGTGGTTCCGAACATAACCTTGTCACCAAAGTTGTTGAGGCTCGTTGTGCTGTATCCGCTCCAACTGATGAAGTTGGAATTGGCAAAGTTGATCGTCGCTCCGTAACTGTACCCAGAGCCTAGATTCAAAGTTGCCCCACTGCTGGTCGCATAGCTGGACAGATCCACACCGGAGAACAGGAAGTCGTTGCTGGTGGCCACTCCCCCACCTGAAGAGGTCACCAATCCGCCGATCGCCGAATTCTGACTTACCGTCAATTGCCCGACCCGATCCGCAAAACCCCCGGTATCCAGCGTTCCCCCCGCCAGTGTCACCGCCGTCGCATCGCTGATCTGGTTGGCCTGCCCCAAAAGCAGTGTTCCCCCGTGCAGGGCAATCGTGCTGCCTGAGATCGCCACCAGCGAGGCCGAGTTTTTTTGCAGTTTCAGGGTGCCCGCATACACC
>RGGS01000037.1 GCA_010024525.1 Verrucomicrobiota bacterium
GATGCGGGGCAAGTTGGCATGCGGCTTTTCGTGCCGGAGAGACGAATCCGGCCGGGTGGAGGGTCACGGCGTCGTGAAACTTCCCAAAAGAAACCCTTATGAGCTCATTGGACTTCGCCGCCCAGTTCGGCGTGAAGTCCTCCGGCTCCGGCCGGCGGCCTAGCGGGTGGAGCACGTCCCGGTTCTCTTGGAAGCGACCATGGAGATGTTACAACCCGCTCCCGGACGCACGGTGATTGACGCGACTTTTGGTCGCGGCGGTCACAGCCGTGCCTTTCTGGAGCGTGGGGCCCGCGTGGTGGCTCTCGATGTGGATCCGGAGGCCGAACCAGAGGCCCGACGTCTGGCGGCGGAGGCCGGGGCGGAGCGATTCCGATTTTACCGGATGAATTTCAGTGAACTGGGTCAAGTGGTGGAAAAAGAGGGCCCCGCCGATGCGATCTTGTTGGATCTCGGGATTTCCTCCCCCCAAGTGGACCGGGCCGAACGGGGATTCAGTTTCCAGCAGACCGGTCCGCTCGACATGCGGATGGACCCAGAATCCTGCGTGACGGCAGAAAAGTTGGTCAACGAACTTTCCGAGCCGGAGTTGCGGAATCTCCTGCGAGAGGGCGGGGAAGACCGGGATCCCGGAAAAATTGCCCGGGCGATCGTGCGGGCCCGTCCGCTTCACACGACCGCCGATCTGGCGAGCGCCGTTTCTCGGGTTACCCATGCCCCCCGTCCGGGAGCGAAACATCCGGCCACCCGCACGTTCATGGCGCTTCGTCGGGCGGTCAACCGCGAGGGAGAAAGCCTGTCAGAAGCCTTGGCAGCGGTGCCCAGGGTGCTGAAGCCGGGAGGACGAATGGGAGTTTTAACCTACCATTCGATCGAAGATCGGGCGGTCAAGAACTGGATCCGGGAGCACGCGGAAGAGGAGAAACGTCAACCCGGAATGGCTTTCGGGCATGCGAACCCCGAGCGGTGGGTGCGTTCGCTGGGCGAGGCTGTGCCCACCGAGGAGGAGATTGCGGCCAATCCACGGGCCCGAAGTGCCCGACTGCGCGGGGCGGAACGTCTGCCGGGAGGTGGCGCGTGAGCCGAAATCAGATCCGGCGCACCAATCAAGTCGGAGGAGCCCAGCTTCTGCGTTTTTTAGTGGGAGCCGGCATTACCACTTCGCTGGTGGTGGCTTTTGCACTCCTGCATGTCTACAACATCCGCGCCTCATCTGATTTAAAGAAACTCGAGCAAGAACAAGCGAAGTTGGACCGACAGGTCAATTCTGCCCGACTGCAGTCCGAGCGTCTTCGATCCCCGCGGCAACTTTCGGACCGCTCGGTTCAGATGAATCTCGGCCTGATCAGCATCAGCCAGTTGGAGATTGTGGAAGCCCCGGTTCGAAGGCCATGGAATGGCGCTGACCTGGCCAAGGAGGAAACACGATGAATCCCCGAAATCGGGTGATCACGGTGACCGTGCTGTTGGCCGCAGCTTTCACCGGAATCTCCACCCGGTTGGTATGGATTCAGATGGTGAAGCAGGATGAGTATCAGGAGCAGGCGATCCGGTTGCATACCCGCGGCGAAGCGGTGCCCGCCCAACGGGGTTCGATTCTGGACGTGAGCGGTCGGGTGTTGGCGCAAAGCATGCCGTTGATCGAGGTTCGCCTGGACGGAAAGATTTTGGCTGAACGTCCCCAGGAACTTCCCGTTCTGGCAGAGATTTTGGGAGTCTCGGCGGAGTGGCTGAAGGGGCAGGCCGATCCGGAAAACCGTTATCAGAAAATCGCGGAAGGCGTGGGGGCTGAGGTGGAGGGAAAACTGCGGGCCAGCCGGTTGGGTAGCATCCGGTTGGAGCGCAAGACGGTGCGCAACTATCCCAACGGAACGGAGACGGCTCAGATCCTTGGTTATGTGAATTTGCGGGAGCAGACTGCAGCCGAGGGGGATCGCCCGGCGGTGTTTGAAGTGGGGGAAGCCGGGGTGGAGAAGTCGATGGATCGGTACCTGCGGGGGGTGGCCGGTGAGCGCAGAATCATCAAGGATAACAAGGGCCGGGAGATTCCCTACTTCCGCTTGAGCGACCGGCCCGCGAGAGATGGTTATCACGTGGTGCTGACCCTCGATCAAACCATCCAGCATATCGTCGAGCGGGAGGCAGATGCCTTGATGGAGCAGTTTCATCCCGAAGATACCGGGGAAATTTTGGCGATGGCCAGCCGTCCGACTTTTGATCCGAATCAAAGGCAGACTTTTGAGGGTGAGGCGCTGAAAAATCGGCCGATCGCGGACACCTATGAGCCAGGATCCACCTTCAAGGTTGTGACCTTGGCTGCCGGTCTCAACGAGGGAGCGGCGGATCTGGGGAGCACCTATTTCTGCGAGGACGGGCAGATGTTTTATGCGGGCCATTGGCTGAAGGACCATGAGCCCTATGGATTGCTGACCCTCCGTCAGGTGGTGGCCAAATCAAGCAACATCGGCATGGCCAAACTGGCCATGCAAGTTGGCGAAGAAAAAATCTTCCATTATGCGCGGCTGTTCGGCTTCGGAGAGCGGGCTCAAAAAGGCGAAGGAGCACTTCCCGGAGAGGAAAAGGGTCTTCTCCGGGGGCTGAAAAACTGGAACAAGATTTCCATCACGCGGATTCCGATGGGTTACGAGGTCGCCGTGACCAACTTGCAAATGGCTTTGGCCTACGGTGCTATTGCCAACGGGGGAAAAAGGATGGAGCCCCGTTTGGTCAAGGCGGTGGTCGATCGGGACAACCGGGTGGTGATGCAGTTCATCCCCAAGGTGGTGTGCCAGGTGATCCGATCTGATACCGCCAACAAAGTGATCGATGCGCTCCGGGGGGTGGTCTCGGACACGGGGACGGCAGAGAACGCGGCGGTTCCGGGTTTCGAAGTGGCGGGAAAAACCGGCACGGCGCAGAAGTGGTCGAACGGGGTTTACTCCAAGGAGAAATATCGCTCCTCCTTCATCGGGTTTTTGCCGGCGGACCATCCGGAATTTCTGGTTTCGATCATGGTCGATGAACCTAAGGGCAAGTTGTATTACGGCGGGCAGGTGGCGGCCCCAGCGTTCAAGAATATCGCCATCCATGTGGCCGAACAGTTGAACCTCAACCGAGGAGCGGTGGTGGCCACCCGCGAAAAAATGTGAAGCTGACCGAAGTCATGGACGGGGTGAAGGTGCAGGACTGGCAGGGCGAGCGTCAGGCCGAAGTCTCGGCCTTGGCTTATGAGTCCAACCGGGTCAAGCCCGGATCGCTTTTCTGCACTTGGAAGGGCCAGGTGAGGGACGGGCATGCCTTTGTGCCGGATGCGGTGAAACATGGAGCGGTGGCCGTGGTGGCGGAACGTGCTTTGGGAGATTTGAAGATTCCCGGAATCCGGGTGGAAAACGGAAGGCGCGCGCTGGGGCAAATGGCGGCTAATTTTTATGGAAATCCATCACGGCAGGTGCGGGTGGTCGGGATCACCGGAACGAATGGGAAAACCTCCACGGCGATGCTTTTGCAGTCCTTATTGGAGGAGGGAGGTCTTCGTTCGGGTTTGTTGGGCACGGTGGTGAATGACACCGGAAAGGGCAGGGTTGGGGCCAAACACACGACCCCGGAGGCGCTTGACCTGCAGCAGTACCTCGCGGAAATGCGGGAAAATGGATGTCGGGCTGCGGCCATCGAAGTCAGTTCCCATGCCTTGGATCAGGGGCGCACCGAGGGAGTTGAGTTTGCAGGGGCGATTTTCACCAACTTGGGAAGGGATCATTTGGATTATCACCAAACCATGGAAGCCTATGAGGCGGCCAAAGCGCAGCTTTTCCGCGGATTGGGCGCCGGTTCCTTCGCGGTGGTCAATGCCGAGGATCCGGTTGGGATCCGTATGGCCAGCCTGTGCAGGCCGGGGGTACGGGTTCTACGTTACGGGCTGGAACTGGGTGAGGTGCATGCCCGCAATGTAAAGATGGGCATCGGAGGAAGTTCCTTTGTTCTTTGTGCTCCCGAGGGGGAGGTGGCGGTGACTTTGCCCTGGTTGGGGAACTTTAACGTGGCGAATGCACTGGCCGCCGCGGCGGGAGCTTTGGCCACGGGGGTTCCGCTCAAGCAAGTGGCCGCCGGGCTGGGTCGCGCTCCGGCGGTTCCGGGAAGATTGGAGCGGGTGGCCGGGCCCCAGGAGATCACGGTGCTGATCGATTACGCCCATACCGAGGACGCAGTTCGTGCTGTGTTGGAAACCTTACGTCCTTTGACGCAGGGCAAACTTTGGATCGTGCTGGGTGCCGGCGGGGATCGTGACAAGGGCAAGAGACCCAAGATGGCGGGCGCGGCAGAACATGGGGCCCACGAGGTGATCCTGACTTCCGATAACCCCCGCCGTGAGGATCCCTTTTCGATCCTCCGTGAAATGCAGTCAGGCCTTTCCGCGCAAGCAAGGGTGCGGGTGATCGAAAACCGCTCGGAAGCGATCCGGGCCGCGATCCTGGGAGCATCCAAGGGGGACGTCGTTTTGATCGCCGGCAAAGGACACGAGGAGTTTCAGGAAATTCAGGGGACGAGGCTCCCGTTTTCCGATCGGCGCGAAGCGGAGCGAGCCTGGGCGGAAAGGGGACAGGTATGAAACCCTTATCCCTCTCCACTTTGGCTGATTTGGCGGGGGCGAAGCTTATTCGGGGTAACGGGGAGCGCGTGGCCTTCGGGGTCAGTCTTGATTCGCGGTCCATCAAGCCCGGAGAGCTTTTTGTGGCCATCCGGGGGCCGAAACATGACGGTCACAGCCACTTGGCCGAGGCCGCCGAAAAAGGAGCTATCGCCGCGTTGGTGCAAAAGCAGGAGGCAAAAAAAATCCCCTCGGGTTTTGGCCTTCTTTTGGTGGAAGACACCCTAAAGGCTCTTCAGCAAATGGCGCGGGGTTACCGCCGGATGCTTCCGGTGAGGGTGGTCTCGGTGACGGGCAGTTCGGGAAAGAGCAGCACCAAAGAGATGCTGGCGGCCGTGCTTGGAACGATGGGGCAAACCCACCGCACTCCGGGCAACCTGAACAATCATTTTGGCGTGCCCCTGACCCTGATGGGGATCGGGGCGGAAGACATGTGGGCGGTGGTGGAACTAGCGATGAATGCCCCGGGTGAGATCGGCCCACTGGCCGAGTTGGCCGAACCCGAAGCGGGATTGGTGACCAACATTGGTTGGGCTCACGTGGAAGGCACGGGATCGCGTGAGGCGACGGCCCGGGAAAAGGGAGCGTTATACCGATCTTTGCCGTCCACGGGATTGGCGATCAGCAACGCCGACGATCCCTATGAAAAAATGACGTTGGAAGGATGTCGCGCCCGTGTGGTTCGGGTCGGCCGATCCTCCGAGGCCGATTACCGTCTGCAAAAAGTCGATTGCGAGGGTGAAACCACCCGTTTTGTTTGCGAGGGACCACGTGGGCGGATGGAGGTTTTGCTTCCCGTCCCCGGGGCTCATATGGCCATGAACGCGGTGCAGGCCTTGGCTGCCGGGTTGGAGCTGGGAGCAGAGCCGAAAGCCGCGGCCTCCGCTCTGGAAAAAATCAGCCTACCCTCCGGTCGGCTTAAGCTGGAACGGCTACACCAAGGATGGCTGATCGATGACAGCTACAACGCCAATCCGGATAGCTTGACCGCCGGACTTCACACCCTGCAGGAGTTGCCGGGAGAAGGAAGGAACGTCGCGCTTCTGGGGGCCATGGCGGAGTTGGGTTCATTCAGCCGGATGCTGCATGAGGAGGCCGGGGCCACGGTGGCCCGGGGAAAAATCGGGTTGTGTCTGGCGATTGGGGAGGAAGCCAAGTTTTTGGTCGAAGCCGCGAAAAAAATACGTTCCGGCAACTGGGTGCGTTGGTTTTCCAGGCGGGACGAATTAATTCAGGCCTACCTCCATGAGGCGATCGGCTCCGACAGGGTTTTGGTCAAGGGAAGCCGGCGTGAGGGGATGGAGGCAGTCGCCGCTAGGCTGAGGGGGGTAAAAAAATAATGCTCTATTACCTCAGCCTTCTCAGCGGATGGTTTGGGCCCCTCAATGTGTTCCAATACGTGACGTTCCGGACGGTGGGGGCGGCGTTGACCTCCTTCCTTTTTAGCCTGTGGATTGGGCCGCGTGTGATTGACGCTCTTCTCCGGCTCAAGCTCGGGCAACCGCTTCGCCGCAGGGAGGAGGTGCACAAGCTGGCCGACCTGCATGAAAGCAAGAAGGGCACGCCGACCATGGGTGGCGTGCTGATTCTTTTCTCCCTGACCCTTGCCTGTGTGCTCTGGGCGCGTCCGACCAATCCTTTTCTCTGGTTGGCCCTGGGAAGCACCTTGGCCTTGGGAACGCTGGGTTTTTGCGACGATTACGCCAAGGTCCGTAAAAAAAGTTCCGGCGGATTGAGCGGGAGGAAAAAACTTCTGGTCCAAGGCGGAGTGGCTGCGGGTGTGGCCGGGGCTCTGATGTTAAATCCCCAGACCCGGGAGGCGGCTTTAAAGTTGCAGATCCCCTTCGTCCGTGAGGAGTTCTTCCTGATGCATCTCCCGATGTGGGCTGCCATCCTCTTTTTTGTCTTTATCATCGTCGGAAGTTCGAATGCGGTGAATCTAACCGACGGATTGGACGGGTTGGCCTCCGGATGTCTTTTGACCGTGGCGCTGGTTCTTGGAATTTTCGCGTACCTCTCCAGCCACGCGAAATTAGCGACCTACCTTTTTCTTCCCCGCGTGCCGGGGGGGGAGGAACTGGTGATTTTCTGTGCCTCCCTGTTCGGTGCAGCCTTGGGATTTCTTTGGTTTAATTGTCATCCGGCGCGGGTATTCATGGGGGATACAGGCTCGCTGGCCTTGGGAGGGGCGGTGGCCGTGGTGGCAATCTGCATCAATCAGGAATTGCTGCTGGCGATTATCGGGGGGGTGTTCGTCATGGAGGCGGTTTCCGTCATTTTGCAGGTTCTCTCCTTCAAGCTGACCGGACGAAGGATCTTCGCCATGTCTCCCTTGCACCATCATTTTGAACTTCGCGGCTGGAGTGAAACCGCCGTGGTGACGCGTTTCTGGATCCTTAGTGCGGTCTTTGCCCTCGCGGGCTTGGCCTCCCTCAAGCTGCGGTGAAAGGAGAAACAAACACATGGCATGGTCAACGAGTCGTGGTGTTGGGTTTGGGACGGAGCGGTCTCGCTGCGGCCGAGTGGCTCTTGGCCCAAGGCGCGGAGGTGACCATGTTTGATGAGTCCCAATCTTCCGTGATGCAGGATTTGGCCCGGACATGGCAGAAGCGCGGGGGGGTCGTGGTGACGGGGGTCTCCCAACTTCCGGAAACAAGGTTTACGGCCGCCATCCTCAGTCCCGGAGTGGATCCGCGGCGCCCGGTGTTGGGGCAGTTGCAACAGGCGGGCGTGCCGATTTTGGGTGAGCTGGAGTTGGGTGCGCGAGCCTGTCTGTGTCCGATCGTGGCCGTGACCGGAACGAACGGGAAAAGCACGACCACGGAGCTGATCGCGGAGATTTATCAGGCCGCGGGAAAAAAATCCGTGGCCTGCGGAAATTTGGGTCGCCCCTTTTGTGAGGTCGCGCCCTTCACCGCAAATTTGGACCGGGTGGTGGCGGAGGTGAGTTCCTTTCAGCTCGAAACCATCGAGACGTTTCACCCAAAAATTGCGGTGTACTTGAACCTGACGCCGGACCATCTCGACCGCTATGCCTCAATGAAGGAGTACGGGGAGGCAAAACTCCGTCTGTTTTTGAACCAGACTTCCCAGGACACCGCCGTGGTGCAACGGGATCTGGTTCTTCCCGGGCTGAAAGCCGCGAAAATCACCTTTACCGCCGGGCCTTCGGGAGCGGACTACACCCTGCAGGAGGGGTGGCTCTGTGCGCAGGGGGAGAGGGTGTTTCCGCAGGAGGAAAGCCCTCTTCGCGGTCCCCACAATGCGGAAAATCTCCTGGCGGCTTTAGCCGTGGCGGATGCCGATGGCATCTCCAGGGAAGCGGTGAAGCATGTGTTCCGCTCGTACCGTCCCTTGCCACACCGATGCGAAGTGGTGGCTGTCCGAAACGGGGTGACTTGGGTCAATGACTCCAAGGCAACCAACCTCGATTCCATGGAGCGAGGAGTCGCGGGGATGACGGGGCCGGTGATCCTGATCGCGGGGGGAAAAGATAAGGGGTTTGATTTCTCGGGGAGCCGGAAAGTTTTGGAAGGAAAAGTCCGGGCGGTTCTGCTTTTGGGGGAGATGGCGGCCAAGATTGAAAAGGCCTGGGGCGGATTTCTGCCCTGCCGGCGAGTGGCGGATTTGGCCGAGGCCGTGGGACGGGCGGCGGAGATGGCTCGACCCGGGGAGACGGTCCTACTCAGTCCCGGTTGTTCCAGCTACGACATGTTTAAAAATTTCGAGGAAAGAGGGGAGAAATACCGGCAGTGCGTCAAAGCACTGCCTAAGGAGGAAACCACCAAATGAGCGATGAACTGCTCGAATACTCAGCCAAACGCAGCAACCCCACGGCCATGGAGACCGATAGCTCCGAACGCCCGGCAAAGACGGGAGGGCTGAACCGGCTCTCCACCATCTTTCTGGTCGTTCTCGGCCTCCACGTGGTGGTGATTGTGGGCATCAGTGCCTACCACCTGCTCCGGGGGAATCCGGACACCAGCATGACATCGGCCCCCGAGGTCGTGCCGGATCCGGTGGCGGAAACGGCCAAGGCGCCCGAAGCTCCGGCTTCAGCCAATCCGGCCCCCGAGGTGACCAGCAGCATGCCCAGCCCCGACGACAAGGTCTGGCAGGCCAATAGTCCGGGTCCGGTTGAAGCTCAGGCCTCCGCGGCCTCAACCCCTGCTCCGACAGTCGTACCCGTGGCGG
>RGGS01000361.1 GCA_010024525.1 Verrucomicrobiota bacterium
GGATTCGCGGTGCAGATCTGAACCGCCTGCGGATAGTTTCCGGAGACAAACGCATCCTTGAGCTGCGCGTAGACGGCCGGCGGCGCCAACCGGGCGATGCGGATTTTGATCACCGCCTCGATCGCATAAGCCATGATCAGAATGGAGGCGGCCAAAAGCAGCCAGGAGACCGCTCCACCCATGAGAAACAGATCCCAGAAAGTGTCGCCATGGGCTCCCCCCTCCGCGGCCGAAGCTATTACCGGAAAAAGCAGGAAAGTCGGAAGGGTTATTTTGCCAATGCGCATCATTGCACGTCTCTATACTCCCCCGATCAATCAGTGACGAGGTCTTTGTTGGCCAGCCTCAGGGCATCCGCCTTTTTGGCGGAACGCTGTCCAAGGGATGGCGGGTCGGGATAAAGGATGCTGACCCTGAGATAATCATCCAAGGCCTTCTTTGCTTCGCCCCTCTTTTCATGGGCTTCCGCGCGGGCGAAATAAAATTCCGCCAGGGCCTCGCGGTCGGCTCGCAAAGGGCGGAGGCTTTCCTTCAACTGCCCCTCCATTCCCTGCAACTTGGCCAGAAGGCCGGCCGTGTCTTTGCCGGATGTGGCCACGGCCAACCCTACCTCCGCCCGCATGGCCGCCGGCCCGGAGGGGTAGGCCTTCTTCATTCTTCCGTACAAAGTCTCCGCATCGGCCACCTTGCCCAGAGCCAGATAGGCCTGCCCCAATCCTCCCGCACACTCCAACACCCATGGATTGTCCACACCCAGATACTGGTTCACCGGCTCCTGCCAGCGGGCAACCACTTCCTCCATTTTTCCATCTTCCAACGCCTTGCGCCCTTCCGCCACCCCGGGGCGCTCCGTCAATTGGACCTCGGAGATGTCCGCCTGGGCGTAGCTGAGCGTGCCTTTGTCGAATTTGAAGGTCAGGGACTGGGTGGCCTCGTCAAACTTCAAGGCAGTTCCACGAAGGATTTCCCCGCTGTTTAGCCGAAGCTGGTCTTGGGACCACCCCGAGGAGTGGAAAAGGATCCCGAGAAGAAGGGCAACACGCAACATGGAGGATTTTGGTCTTTCCTCCTCCCCCCCCGACAAGCCAAAAAGTCCCCTGTGATCACCTATCTCCATGACAAAATGAAGGGTTTGCTGCTTATCCTTTTGGCGGTCATTGCCATCTCTTTTATCTTTTTCGGAAATTGGACTCCCCAAGGAGTGGATCCAGCGGCGGGAAACATGGGGCGCATCGGCGGTCGCACCCTCTCCCTAAATGATTTGATAGCCGCCCAGCGGCAGACCCTGCTGGAGGTCACTCTCGAATCCGGGCGACTCCCCTCCGACGACGACCGATTCCTAGCCATCCAGACATGGATCCGCCTCCTGCAAAACCAGGCCGCGGAAAAGGCCGGGATCGATCCCCAACCCGAGCAACTCCTCGCCTCCATCCGCCAAAATCCCCTGTTCCTCAAGGACGGAAACTACGACCCCGAACTGTTTCAGCGCTTTTCCGCAAATTTTTTGTCGCCCCAAGGTTTCACCGGCGAGCGCTTCAACGAGGCAATTTTCGACGAGGTTCGAACCCGTCAGCTCCTCCGGGCCCTTAGTTCCACCGTGGCCGTGTTCCCCGGGGAGGCACAAACTCGTCTGGAGCGGCTCTTTGGTC
>RGGS01000362.1 GCA_010024525.1 Verrucomicrobiota bacterium
TCTTTTCCGCGGGGGCCCCGCTCCGGGGGGGTTTCCGGTGGTCTCCAGTGGCAGCGGGAAAGTGGAAAGTTCCGTGCCGGGTGCTCTGCGTCCCAAACGCAGCCTGAACTAGAGGTTCAGGCCTTTTTCGCGGAAAGGAAGGAACGAAGTCCCGCCAGCGTGAAGCTGGTGTCGTGTCCGGGTTGGCCGGGTGCGGCAGGCTCGTCAAGGTGGACGTAGAGCAACCGGGATCCCAGCGCCGGGAGGGAGAGGCGGGACGCCGTGGCCAGCGGACCGGAGGCCTGGATGGCCAAGCGCATGTGGGGGAGGGTGAGAAGGGGCTCTGCCAGGGCGCGGAGATCGCGCGGACGGCGGGCGAGGCCGACAATCTTGTAAACGGCCGCACGCGTCTTGCGGAATTCCACCAGCAGGCGCCTGAGCCGCAGGGGGGTGAGTTTTCTTTTGAGGGAGTGGGAGGAAAGAATCAGATCGCGTTTGGAGCGTCGGATCGCCCGAAGAACCCGGCCCAGCCTGGGGAGGTTGGTTAGCGGGATGTCTTTCTTGGCCATCGCCCCAAGAATTTTTTCCGGTTCCACCCCTTTGGAGAGGAGCAGGTCGAGGCGGATTTCCGCCAGATCAATGCCGGCAGGGGGATTTTCAAGGTGGGTGAGACCTTGCTCCGTGGAAATTGTCCCGACGGTTAATGGGGTGGTTTTCCAAGAGACAGCGCGCCTTGAAGGCGGGGAGATCTGAGTCTTAATATCGCCAATCGTTGGATTTTTCTTCAAGCCGCCACTCTGAGCTAATCAGTGGTACACTTCAATAAAAATATCCCAAAAAAGATATTTTTTAAAAAATAACTATCCCTTTTGGAGTAGGTTCGAACTGTACATCAAGTTGAGCGGAAAAATATCAGTGAAATCACTTAATTTCCGATATTTTTTGAAGAAGAAGGCGGAGGCGGTCGGTGATGCAGGCTGTCTCCAGGATTTTTTGACGGCTGGCCGTCTCCCTTAAAAAGCAGCCGGCCACCAAATCCACCAAGGCGTGGTGGTCCTCAAGGTGGCGCAGGAACTTTTTCATCTCCCCCAACCCAGCCTCGCTGGGAATCTCGATTTTTTCCAGGTGCTCGAGAATTTTCGCCACCAACGCGTCGCGAACCACGGTTTCCGAGGGCGGATGGAGTTGGGAATCTTCGACCGGTTCCGGGGCGGCAATCACATAGGGGCGTACCTGCACGAGGTGGTCGAGTCGGACGCGGGCAAGCCCCTGCAGAATCAGGTTGGAGGTTCCGTCCGGTTGTGTGACGCAGGAGCGGATCAAACCCAGCCCTCCGACACGGGCCGTGGCCTGGCCGGGTTGCTCCATGGCGACGACGAACATCCTGGAACCTTCCAAGGCCTTGCCGAGCATTTCCCGGTACCTGGGCTCAAAGATGCGTAAAGGGAGCAGGTGGTGCGGAAAAAAGACCGTTTGCGGCAAAACCATCACCCCCACTTGCTCGGGAAGGGTCATCCCCCTTCCATACTCCTGTTTTCCGTGGGAGAATAGGGGGAAAACGGCCTTTTGGTGATTGACGGAGGGGTTTTTCTGTAAGAGACTTACTTTTTACACATTTATGTTGGATAAGCTTTTTCCCTTTTTGGAGAACGACATGGGCGTGGATCT
>RGGS01000363.1 GCA_010024525.1 Verrucomicrobiota bacterium
TCCCAACCTCCGGAACCAAGGAGAGAATTTCCGCACCCACCGGAGTGGTCATCACATCCACCCGGATGCCCGCCAGGCTCAAAGCGCGAATGGCCGGCACGGAGTGGACGGTATCGCCCAGAAAACCAAGGTCGACCAACAGGACCTTTTTCCAGTCTGAAAACGGCATGGGGTGATTTTCCCCGAGGACGGGGCGGAAACCAACCCGGAAACCGAGCCTTGGCCAAGCGGGGTGTTTCGAACAACATCGCCGCATGTCTCAAAAACGGCTGCCCTTTGTTGTGGAACGTGCCATCAACCTGAAGGCTGACCCAAAAAAGGTTTTTGAGTTCCACCTGCATCCAAAAAATCTCTCCCGAGTGAACCCTCCCGGACTTCGCATGCTTTCCTTGGAGGCGCCGGAAACGATCCGGGAGGGTTCCCAGCTCCGCCTCCAAGTGTCCTCATGGGGGATTCCCCAGCGTTGGGAAGTCGTAGTCCGCGAGGTCAGGGACTTTGCAGGCACCCCAGCCAAGGCCTCCATCCTGGATGAGGCGGTGCGGGGCCCTTTTCCTTTCTGGAGGCACTTGCACGAATTCTGGCGGGCGCCGGATGGAACGACCGGGTTAGTGGACCGGGTGGAGTTTTTACCGCCGGGAGGTCCGGCCGGCATGGTCTTTCTCCCGGCAATCAAGCGGATGCTGCAATGGATGTTCGCCAAGCGGCACGAGGCCACGCGCGGGATTTTCGAAAGCTGCTAGTTTCGCAGGCTCATCGACTGCGCCCCGTCCAAACGACAACCCGCCAAACAGCCTCGGCTAGGCGACCGTGGCTAGGGGAGGGGAGAGAAGATGCTGCACGGGGCCAATGCTGGCCCAGTCCACCTTCACGTGTTGTTTCAGCATGGTCCGATGGCTGACGAAGGAAACCTTTCCGGTGCGAACGCCATGCTCATGCACCAGGCGGGTGGCCTTGACGTCGTAACAACAGTATTCGGCCACCTGGGCGTGCTTGCCCTCCCTCCACCACTGAATGGCTTCAGTCCCTGAGGCGGTTTTTTTTACGCCACAGGTTGCGTCAGCCACGGCATCCAAGCCCACGCGGTGCCCGATCTTCTCCTCCAGACTGACCATGAGGTCGAGCGTGGGGACGGTGGAAAAATCAAAGACCGAATAGGCGGAAAGCACGGCATAATCGAAACGGATCACGTTGAAGCCGACCACGAGGTCGGCCCGGCGAAGGTCGGCAATCAGACGATCCGCGTCTTTTTCCAAATAGACCTCATAGGCGGCCCGATCCGTGTGATAGAGAACCGCCACGGCCAAGCCCATTTTGTCGATATGGCCCCACCCCCCGACTTCGGAGGCGATTTTTTGGGTTTCGAGATCGAAATAAACAACGTTGGCCACGCAAAAAGGAAATCGCAGACCGCAACAGAAACGCAACCCTGCGTGTGGGGGGCGCGGGTTTGGCTTGTGAATTTCTCTCCCACAGGGTATAACGACAGGCTATGACTGACTCCAGATTAGCCAGACAAACAGCAGAAAGACTCATCGGCTCCCGGGCCCAACTCCTCAAATTCACCTGTCTCCTCGGTTTTGACGGGTTCCTCGACTCCATCCTGCAGGTGGTCGATCAGCGC
>RGGS01000364.1 GCA_010024525.1 Verrucomicrobiota bacterium
GTGGCCAGCATGGCCTCGGTGATAGAGTAACGGGGGGGTCGACCGGCCAGCCAGGATTCAAACTCGGCAATCACGCAGTCGGCCATGGAGAGGACCTCCAGGCCAGTGGAGCCGGCCAGATGGGTCGAGAGGCGGACGTTGGGCAAGGTGTAGAGTGGGGAGCCGGCGACCGGGGGTTCCGGATCCGTCACGTCGAGAAGGGCGGTCAGGTCGTTCCGCCGGGCGAGCACCTCCACCAGATCTTTTTCACAAACCGTGCGACCGCGACCGGTATTGATAAAGGTGGCTCCCGGAGGAAGGGAGGCGAAGTGCTCGTGCTTCAATAGGCCCGCCGTCTGGGGAAGATCGGCGATGTGGTTGGAGACCACAGAGGCCCGCGCGAATGCCTCGGCCAACTCCACCTTTTGTCCTCCCAGGGCACGGATGGTGGCGGCTTCCGCGTGCGGACTGACCACCAGCACCTCCAAATTCAGCGACCGGAGGTGCTCCAGGACCAGTCGGCCGACCTGGCCGGATCCCAGAATGGCCACCGTGGAGTGACAGGTGCCCGGTCCGCGCCAGGCTTTGGCATGCGCATCCGGACCAGTGAATTCCCGCTGGTTGCGGAAATATCCCTTGAGGGCGAGGACGATCTGGGAATAGGCGAAAAGAGCCGTGGGTTGGGCATTGGCCGCCCAAGCGCTGACTACCGTAATGCCTTTTTTCAGCAGGGGACCCGCAAATTCACGCACCGAGCCGGCGGCGTAAAAGACGGCCTTTAGTTTGGGTAACCGGGCCAACTCCGCGGGCTCCAACCGGGGCATCCCCCAAGTGGAAAAGATGACCTCCAAATCCCCTAGGTGCGCGGCCTCTTGGGCAAAATTTTCCTGGCTGATCACTCTGGGATGCAGGCGGGTCAGGGAACGGATTTTATCTTGCCGCCCGTTCCCGTAGACCCAAGGGATGGTTTCCGGTCGGTTGGAAAAAAAAGAGGCCTGTTTCATAACGTCCATCCCGTGAGTTTGCGTGAAATCCGGTTTGGATCCAACGGATAAAAACCAGGGCTGTTCTGCCCGCATGATTTCCATCGGCGTTTCCAGACGGGCAGTTTAGTTTTTTGGAATGAAGGCTTTGATCCTAGGGGCGGGTGGGCTCACCGGAAGATATCTCGTGCGGGAGGCGAAGCGCAGGGGGATGGAGGTGACGGGATTGAGTCGTGCGGATCTGGATATCACTCTCCCGGATGCCGCAAGGGGGGCTTTGGCCAAATTCAAGCCGGATTGGGTGATCAATGCGGCCTCATTGACCAGTCTGGAACTGTGCGAGGAGGATCCGGCCCGCAGTCGTAAGATCAACACCGCGGCTCCGGCAGAGTGGGCCAAGGAGTGTGGAAAGGCGGGGGTTCGGTTTGTCCATCTGGGGACGGATTACATTTTTGACGGCAAGAAAAACGAACCTTACCTTCCCGCGGATCCTGCCAGTCCGCTTTCCCGGTACGGAAGCGACAAGGCGGAGGGGGAGAAGCAGGTATTGCGGGCCCATCCCGAGGCCCTGATTGTGCGTTTGGCCTGGGTTTTCGGGCATGGGGGAAAAACCTTTATGAGCAAGCTGCCGGCGATCTTGGCGGAGAAAGAGGTGGTG
>RGGS01000365.1 GCA_010024525.1 Verrucomicrobiota bacterium
GACGATCGTCGGCTCCCATTCCGGGTTTTCGTTTTTCAGTTTTTCCAGTTTGTTCAGGGCGTTTTCGTATTTTTCACGGGCTTGGGATTTTTGGCCGGTATTATCCAACTTGTCCCCCTCGTTGATCATGACATAGATCTGCAGGTAATCGTCTTGGGGAGAGGCGGCCGGACGGGAGGAGGGAATGGCCAAGAGGAGGAAAGCGGCCAGGGTTGCGAAAATCTTGCGGAACTTCATGGCAGGAAGGGAAATTAGGCGGTCAGATGTCGTTTCGGGCAAGAGAAAACGAGGCCCGTTGACGATAACTTTCTTCCGTCTAATAGAAGCTATATGGAGTTGGCCATGCCCCAAGGAGTATTGGTGCTGAACCGCTTTTGGCAGGCGGTGCATATCTGCTCGGTCCGCCGGGCCTTCAGTCTTCTCTACATGGGGCACGCTCAGGTGGTGGAGGGAAACGGGCAGGATTTCCGCACGTTTGATTTCAATAGTTGGCGGGACCTCAGCCAAAGCTATGAAGGCGAGGATGCCATGCAGACCATCAGCTTCCGCATTCGCATTCCCCGGGTGATCGTGCTGATGCTTTTTGACCGCATTCCCAAAAAGGAAGTTAAACTGACCCGGCAGAACGTTTTCGAGCGCGACTCCTTCACCTGCCAGTATTGTGGGGCAAACAAGGACCGCCGGGACCTTAACATCGATCATGTCATTCCACGGGACCAGGGGGGCACCACCAAGTGGGAAAATGTGGTCTGCTCATGTATCCCCTGCAACACCCGCAAAGGGAACCGGCGCCCCCATGAAGCTTCGATGAAACTCATCCGCAAGCCCAAGCGTCCGAAGCTGCGCACCTTCCTGAATGTGCAGATTTCCCGCCATGGCCCGGAAACCTGGCGTCACTTTTTGGATCTCGCCTACTGGAA
The DNA here is from genome assembly GCA_010024525.1 of Verrucomicrobiota bacterium. Classification (GTDB taxonomy): domain Bacteria; phylum Verrucomicrobiota; class Verrucomicrobiia; order Methylacidiphilales; family Verrucolacustridaceae; genus Verrucolacustris. Next base: position 921 of record RGGS01000365.1, read on the forward strand.
CGTGGAGTTGAGCGACTGAAGAAGGCTCACTCGCCCCGCCTCGCCGGGGTTTTGTCCGATTCCGGGGAACGGACCCGGATTTTCCCGGTCACCCGGATGGGCATCTTTTTGGCGCATGCCGCCGTGGCCCCGATCAGCGGGCCCGCCCGGCAAGCCATGGATGCTTGGGCGGAGAGTGCCAGTCATGGCCAGCAGGAGAACCTTGAGATCTGGAAAAGAGTTCGCCAGACGCGAGAGATCGCGGCCCGCTTCCTCGGTTGCGAATGGGAGGAGGTTTCCCTGTTGGGACCGACCGCTCTTGGGTTGGGATTGGTGGCGCTGGGTCTTTCCTGGAAACCGGGGGACGAGGTGGTGTACGACCCGCTGGACTATCCGGCCAATGTTTATCCCTGGCTCGATCTGGCCCGCCGGGGCGTTCGTCCGGTTCCGCTGAAAAGACAACCGGGGGAGTCCCTTCGTTGGGAGCATGTGCAGGTGGCTCTTTCTTCGAAAACACGTCTGGTCAGTCTGGCCACCGCGCACTACCTGAGCGGGCTTCAGCCGGAACTTTCCCGCATCGGTCCGGAACTGAAAAAACGCGGCGTTCTTCTTTGTCTCGACGGGATTCAAACGTTGGGGGTTTTGCCCGCCGCGTTTCCGGAGGCCGATTTTCTGGCGGCGGACGCCCACAAATGGATGTTGGGTCCGGTGGGGGCGGGGG
>RGGS01000366.1 GCA_010024525.1 Verrucomicrobiota bacterium
AGACCTGGTCATGATTTTAAATATACTTTAAATTCTGATAAAATAAAAAATACCATTAATTGGGAATGTAAGTACAATTTTGATAAAGGTTTGGAAGAAACTATTTTATGGTACATTGATAAATTCAGTAATAATTTTTTTAGAAATGAAAATTTTGCAAAAAGGCAGGGATTAAATAAATGATCAGAAAAGGTATTATATTAGCTGGAGGAAAAGGGACTAGACTAAGTCCGTTAACTAAAATAATTAATAAACAACTACTCCCTCTTTACGATAAACCTCTAATATTTTATCCGCTGTCGATTTTAATGCTAGCTGGTATTAGAGATATTTTAATAATTACAAACCCAAATGAAGAAATAAATTTTGAAAAAATACTAGGTAATGGATCTATGTTTGGCATTAATATCACATATATTAATCAAGATAAGCCAAATGGACTTCCGGAGGCATTTATTATTGGCGAAAAATTTATTAATAACGAAGATGTTGCTTTAATACTTGGTGACAATTTCTTTTACGGACAGGGTTTTACAAAAAAATTAATTCAACAAACGCATAAAAATAAAGGAGCTTCTATATTTTTATATCAAGTAAATAACCCTCAAGATTATGGCATTGTAGAAATTAAGAATAAAAAAATTATTAGTATCAAAGAAAAACCAAAATTTTCAAATTCAAAATTAGCAATAACTGGTTTATATTTTTTTGACAATAAAGTTATAAATTTTTCAAAAAAATTAAAACCTTCTAAAAGAGGTGAATTAGAAATGGTTGATCTTTTTAAAAAATACTTAAAAATAAATAAATTAAACGTTAACCTTCTTGGTAGAGGTAGTGCTTGGTTAGATACAGGAACAATAAAAAATCTTTTTCAAACTACAGAATTTATTTCAAGTATTGAAGAAAGACAGGGTCTTAAAATTGCCTGTTTAGAGGAAATAGGTTTAAAAAATAGCTGGATAGATAAAAACTCAATAAAAAGATCAATTAAATTTTATGGTAAATGTGAATATTCTAATTATCTAAAAAATTTAATTTAATGATAATCAAAAAAACAAAAATAGCAGGTGTCAAAATATTTAAATCTAAAAAATATTTAGATAAAAGGGGTTATTTTTCAGAAGTATATTTTTCAGAAGTATTCAAGAAAAAATTTTTAAAAGAAAACTTTATATTTGGTTGTTTATCTAGTTCAAAAAAGAATGTTTTAAGAGGATTACATCTGCAAAAAAAATTTCAACAAGCAAAATTTATAACTGTTCTTAAAGGAAGTATTTTTGATGTTGTTGTAGATCTTAGAAAAAGATCTACAACCTATGGAAAATATTTTTCAATTATTTTATCCGAAAGCAACTCAACCTCATTGCTTATCCCAAGGGGATGCGCACATGGTTTTCTAACTTTGGGTCAGGAAAATTTAGTTTTTTATGTGTGCAGTGAATATTGGAAAAGGAAACATGAAATTTCAATTAATTGGGCAGATAAAAAACTAAAAATAAATTGGCCTTCTAAAAATCCAATTTTATCAGACAAAGATAAAAAAGGTATTTCATTCACTGATTTTGATAGGATAAAACAATAATTTTATAATAACAGTCACTTGAAAAAATCTAAAA
>RGGS01000367.1 GCA_010024525.1 Verrucomicrobiota bacterium
CCCCCCCCAGCGCCGTTCCGCGGAAGGCGGGAAAATCCTTTGGCTTCGACCGTAGATGAAAAGACCGGCTACCAGATTCGCACCTCCGACCAGAAGAGGCCACAGAGCGGCGGACCCTGAAAGGCGAAACAGGACCCAAGCCAGCCAAACGACAGCCAGGAGCATCGGTAGGGAGAGAATCTTTTTGAAGGTATTCATCCATTCCCCCGGCTTTGGAAGGAAGGAGAGGAGAGTTGGAAAAAAAGAGAAAAGAAGCACGGGTAGAGCAAAGCCAAAGGCAAGAGATGAAAAAATCAGAAGAGTTGTATGGGGAGGGAGAGCGAAGGCTGCAGCAAGAGCGACACCCATAAAGGGGGCGGTGCAGGGGGAGGCGACGGCAACAGCCAGGAGTCCTGAGGCAAATGCCCCTGCCCAGCCTTGGCTTTTCTTTTTTGCGGCTAGACCAGTGAAGAGCGATTGAAATTCAAATACACCCAGAAGGTTGAGAGAAAGCGCGAGAAGTAGGGCTAAGAGAAGCCATACGACAGGTGGAGATTGTAGTTGAAAACCCCAGCCGAGAGATTGGCCTGAGGCGCGGAGGATGATGAGAAGTCCAGCGAGGGCCAGAAGAGAGAGAAGGACGCCGAAGCTGAAAGCGATACCCTCGCGGCGAGCAGCGGACCGGCTTTCCGATGACATTTGCAAGAGGTGTAGGGCTTTGAGCGAGAGAATAGGAAAGACGCATGGCATCACGTTCAGAATCAATCCGCCAAGAAAGGCGAAGAGCAAGGTCAGCGGGAGGTGGGAGGTTGAGGTGGAAGGAGATTGTAAAGGGACGGAGATGGCGAGGGCGCGGTGACCGGACGCATCCCAAGGGTTTTCTGCGACGAGGATTCCTTGAAGAGAGGAGGGAAGTTTGGCTTTTTCTTTCAGGGGAATGGTGAGTTGAAGTTTTCCAGAGCCGAGAGTTTCCATTTTTGAGGGTTTGAATTCATCCAGAAAGTCTCCCTCCGGAAAAAAGTTGAGAGAACCCACTTGAGTTTGTGGTTGGACGGTGATGAGCAGGTCAGCACCCCCGGACGTGGAAGAAATGGGAATATGAGGAAGCGAAACGGGAAGGTCTTTGCGGACGGCATCGAAAAGCCTTTGAAGATCCATGTTCGGTTCGGGCTGTGTGACGAGGGTGAGATTGAGGTGGGCCTTACCGGGTAGGCAGGTTTCCTTGCAAACGAGCCATTCGATATCTGCTTCGACCGGAAAGGAGGATGGAATCTTTTCGTAATCAGGGATCGTGAAAGTTGTGAGGAGGAGGGTTGCTTGTTCGTATCCGTAACTGACGAGAGGGGGGAGAAGAATCTTTTCTGGAAAGGGGAATTGAAGAGGGCCAGCCGTCCATCCTGCCGGGAGTTTCCAAGTTACAGCGGGAGAAAGTCCGGAGTCCCCCGGGTTTTCCCAGTAAATGTGCCAACCCGGTACGGGATTGAAGCGAAGAGCGAGGGTGACCGTTTTTCCGGAGATGATGGGGGTAGGCTCGGCGACCAGATCGACGGTAAGTTGAGGGGTTTTCGCAATAGAACCTGCCCAAAGTGGGCAGGCAAAAATGGAAAGAGCCAGGAGGTGTCTTAGGCAGGGAGGGATTG
>RGGS01000368.1 GCA_010024525.1 Verrucomicrobiota bacterium
CGGAACGACTTTTTACTCCCAGGGCAACAACGAAAGCAGCTCGGTTTTATCCAGCGCCTTAACGAAATACATCGTGAGCAGCGGTTGGGGGATCCACAGCTTGAGGCCCGGATTCAATCATTGGAACTGGCGTTTCGGATGCAGACGGAAGCTACGGATGCCTTTGATATTGGAAAGGAACCGGCGAGCGTCCGTGAAATGTATGGGGACACCCTGCAAGGACGCCAGATGTTGATGGCGCGCCGGTTGGCGGAACGGGGAGTGCGCTACGTTCAGGTGTGGCATGGGGCTGGACAGCCTTGGGATAGCCACAACAGCATTGAGGAGAGTCATCGGAGGCTTGCAGGAGAATGTGATCGGCCTATCGCCGCGCTTTTACAGGATTTGAAGAGCCGTGGGATGTTGGAGGAGACGCTGGTTATTTGGGGCGGCGAGTTTGGCAGAACCCCAACCGCTCAAATGCCGCTGACCCCGAAAGTGGGCCGGGATCATCATTCGGATGGTTTTAGCATTTGGATGGCCGGCGGGGGTGTTCGAGGAGGTCACGTGCATGGTTCCACGGACGAGATTGGTCTGAGTGTTGGTGAGGGGAAGGTGCATGTGCACGATCTTCATGCGACGATTCTTCATTTGCTTGGCTTTAACCACGAGGCGTTGACTTACCGTTACGCGGGCCGGGATTTTCGACTTACGGATGTTTTTGGAGACGTGGTTAAGGAGATTCTTGCCTAGCAGCCTGTCGGACTTTTGTCGCAACGAAAGAGGGTGGATCGGGGTTAATTAGGCATGGCTGCTAGATTCGTCCTTGTTGATCACGATACTCCGTTGCTGATGCCTCCGGATCTGCGGGAGTGGGTGCCGGAGGATCACTTGGTGCATTTCATCATGGAGGCTGTCGGCTTGATTGATTTGCGCGAGGCCAAGATCAATGAAAGGGGCACTGGCAGTCGTCAGTATCCGCCGGCCCTGATGCTTGGGTTGCTCATTTATTCCTACGCGACCGGCACATTCAGCAGCAGGCAGATTGAACGCTCCACCTACGAGAACGTGGCTGTACGCCTGCTTTGCGCAGACCTTCATCCCGATCACGACAGCATCTGCACCTTCCGTCGAGCCAATGGCGCGCTGCTTAAGAGCAGCTTTGAGCAGGTGCTCGCAATGGCCGCGCAGATGCGGGTGCTCAAGGTGGGCCAGGTCACCCTCGCCGTCGATGGCACCAAGATCCTTGCCAACGCCAGCAAGCATTCCGCAGTCAGCCATGGGCGTGCGCTCGCGCAAATCGAACTGCTCGAGAAGCAGGTCGCCGAACTCCTCTCCAAGGCAGAGGCAGCCGATAGCGCACCACTTGAGGACGGCTTGACTTTGCCAGAGGAGATCGCCCGCCGGCGGGACCGCTTGGAGCAGTTGCGAGCTGCCAGCGAAGTTATCAAAGCGCGCGCCAAAGAGCGCTACCGGCAGGAGTTCTCGCAGTTCCAAGCCAAGGAACAGGAGCGCGGCGAGCGAGCCAAGAAGACAGGCAAAAAGCCTGGAGGGCGCCCCCCGCAACCGCCTCTGGAAGGCCCTCGGGACAAGGACCAATTCAACTTCACC